>JAZUPD010000026.1:0-26047 GCA_045604985.1 Eubacteriales bacterium | reverse complement strand
CAGGGCTTTATAGCCCTCATAGAGCATGAGAAAATTTTCGTATTCATACTGCCTTATCTTCTTTTCCTCTCGATGATGATAGTAGATACGGAGCATATCGCTTCGAAGCTGGCATTTCTGCCCGTTTGCTATCTTTCTGACTCACATTATGACGGGAAAAACAACCGACAATAGCACTCCGATCTCTCCCACGAGAGTTACCATATATGTAAACGGTGTCATTCGGTTACCACCTCCGTTTCCTCGTTTACGACCGTATCCGTTAAAAAAGTCCTAAAAATTCCATTATATCCTTTCATCGTTTCTCCTTACGAAAAGTAACCATCATTTGATAGCGTTTTCATAACACCTCCAATGTTTACTTTGATAGTTCCATCCTTGTATATCTCAAGAGCATTATCTCCGTTTTCATTAGAGTCATTTAACAAGAACTTTAACGTGATTTTCATCAATTCGTTTCATTATGCGATAACCCGTTGTCGAGTTGGTACCAATGCCCCCGGCAGAAGGTGCTGCATACCCACCGACAACACAAGTTCCATCGTCTATAACTACGATCTGACCAACTAATCCGACTACACTCCATTCTTTGCGGTTTTCTCGAGGAACGTATTCTTTACTAGGATCATATCCGGGATTTGTTATAGGTTGAAGTTCTGTATGTTCAGGAGATACTATTTCTCCCGACTCTTTATCAATTATTGCCGGAATTGTAACTTCTTCGTAGACTATTGACCCAAAAATGTCAGTTATATATCTTCCTTGCCAATAATCACTGGCAGCATTACCTGTAAAGGCATCGTTAGAAGAAACAACTCCTATACAAGCATCCCCGGCATTTGCTAGTCTTATCTTGTCTCCATCAAGAGCAACAAGTAAGCCGCGTCTATCAGAATTTTCTGGATTTCCATCACTCCACTCAAAAAATTCTGCAAAGTCAGCAGCTGTAGTACTAGCAGTAAACGTCCCTTTCGCAAAGCAATTTCCATCCCAATTAACACGAAAAGCATTTGCACGTGAATTTTCATCAGAACCAAATCCAATTATAAATAGTGCATCCTCATTCTCACTGTTATACTTTCCGAAAACAGCTTGTTGATAAGTACCAGCTACTACACCTTGCCCATGAGCAAAACTAACGTACCCCTCAGCACGAGACTGATCACCTCCAACATGAGAGGCGTACCCACTAGCTGTATTATTTATGCCTTCGGAATGAGAGTAGTTACCACTAGCGGTGGTAGATTTTCCTTCGGCATGAGCACCTGTACCCGATGCAGTAGTACTTTGTCCTTCTGCGTGAGAAGATTCTCCCCATGCGGTAGTCTTATCTCCTTCTGCGTGAGAGTAATCTCCAGATGCGGTGGTAGATTTTCCTTCGGCATGAGCACGTGTACCCGATGCAGTAGTACTTTGTCCTTCTGCGTGAGAGTAATCTCCTTCGCCTTTAGTATTATACCCCTCAGCGTGAGAAGATTTTCTCGATGCGGTGGTCTTATCTCCCTCTGCGTGAGAATAGCCGCCTGATGCGATAGTTGATTGTCCTTCAGCGTGAGAAATGTAACCTGATGCCTCGGTATTATATCCTTCTGCGTGAGAATATCCGTTTTTAGCCTTAGTGGAGTCTCCCTCTGCGTGAGACATATAACCAGAAGCCTCAGTATTATACCCTTCTGCGTGTGAGGACTCTCCAGATGCGGTGGTAAATTTCCCTTCGGCATGAGCACCTGTACCCGATGCAGTAGTACTTTGTCCTTCTGCGTGAGTATAACTATTTAGTGCTTTAGTACTATGTCCTTCTGCGTGAGAGTAATCTCCAGATGCAGAAGTGTTACGTCCTTCTGCGTGAGCACCTGCACCAGATGCAGTAGTACCTTGACCTTCTGCGTGAGAAGATTCTCCCGATGCGGTAGTCTTATCTCCTTCAGCGTGAGCTTGGTGAGATGATGCAATAGCATTATTTCCTTCTGCGTGAGCGGAAGGGGCTTCTGCTATAGTTTGATAGCCCTCGGCGTGGGAATGTCTGCCTATCGTCTGTGTCTCTTGCCCTTCAGCGTGGGAAGAATTTCCTTTTGAAGCAGTATGATATCCTTCTGCGTGAGAAGCCGTTCCGGCAGCAATGGAGCCAGCCCCCTCAGAATGAGCTTTGTCGCCTGCGATGGTTTCTTCCCCTTCTGCGCTTGAATTTTTTCCAAGAGCCAGCGTGTTCATACCGCGAGCCGTTGAGTTTGGCCCGTGAGCGATAGAAAAATATCCGTCTGACGAAGCGTTAAATCCAATATCAACAGTGCCGAGTTCGGGATGCTTTTCAACCAAGAGATAAACGTCCGACAGGATGTTTTCGCCATTATGGTTTTTGAAGTGTTGATAATTATCAACGAGAATAGCATACTGTGCCCCCCCTGATGCGAGCGATATAATATTGCAATCAAGGATCCTACCTGCGTGAAAAACACTTTCTTCAAAAAATACGGAATAATAGAGTTCTTCACCTTTGTTTTTGGATTCATTTACAACTGCGCAAAGCTCTTCCCATTTCGTTCGTTCAAATTCAGAAAGATTTTCCCCACTGCTATGTGAAAACAATTCGCAAAAACCCTGTCCGTCTTGCGTTTCGGACGTATATAAAACGTTAAAAGCAAATCCGCCCGCAACAGTCTCGGTACCACCCGATTTGGAGTAAGGGCCTAAAGATTTTGAATTAAAGTTGAAAACAACAGAAGCTTCTCCCTCTCCTTTAATTACCGCAGGGTATGCTCCATTGTAAGGAAGCCTTACTGTCTTCCCGTTGTCAATTGCGATCACCGTTGCACATTGAGAAATTTCCTTGTATGGTATTTCATCTATTTTTATAATATTTTCCATATCTTTTTTCTCCATATCGTTTATCCTTTATTTAAATGCTATGTAATACCAAGTACTATTCAGTGCATATTGCCCTAAAAGCAAACCTGTTTCCGAAATTTTAAAAAGTCCTGTGTAAGGGTGCCATTCTTGCACTTCACTAACACTCCTAGAGCTATGATGACACGGGAAATTGCGAAGAGCCATTCCTAAAAGTTGATGTTCGCGATAGCACGGATTACAATTTACTATAATTGCAGCACGAGGATAAAAACCCAAATCTAATGGAATAGGAGGATCATTAACGTTAGTAAAATTTCCTTCTATGCAAAATGTTCCTACAACAACATTACCTACATCCATAATCTTCATAAACTCATCCATCGAATTACATCCTGTTCCACCGCGTTCAATCGGAAGAATGCCCTTGTTGAGATCTGATATTGCGTGTGTATGCTTTTCCTGTGCCGCACCAATGTCTTCCGCACTAACTTTGTGTGGATTCTTGAAATCACTTAAATGCAAAATCAAACACCTTATTGCAAGTGAAATTTTACCAAAGATTATTTTTAGTTTTTCGCCACTTTTTATATCAGATAAAACTTTGCAATCATCAACCGATGGAGTTTGATCGTCCGTAGCCACATTGGGCACATTTCCGAGCCCTACATCATTTGCATTTACTTTGTGAGGGTTACTATTATCATTTAGATGCTTATTAAAATTTTCTGCAGTAACATAAACAATGCTCCCATTGATTGCAGCACTTACATTTTGAACTTCTCCAATAAAAACGACAAAATCATATCTACATTCAAGTAGTCTTTCTGATTTGCCGGGAATATAGTCAGCGCTGCTCTCGCTTGTTTGAACTGTGGCATAAAGCACCTCGTCTTCTCCATCAAGAGCAAATATACCAGCTTCTGTTGCTCTGAAACTATTTTCCAATGTACTATTTGTAAACATCGATGTAATAATTGCGTACTCTTGACTTATATCTATGCTGTTGATTTCAGCTTCCATTATGGGATTTCCCAAGATTTCCCCATCTGAAATACCATTTCCAAGAACAATTTTTGAAAATCTCAACTCTTTGCCTGTAAGAGCAGAAAGAAGTAATTTTTTACCTTTTTGCGTTAAATTTGTTTTCATATTTACACCTCTATTTTGAATATTCTACCTTTTTCATCTGAAATAAGTGTGCCGTTTTCGTCTGCAAGCAAAAACTGCAATACTGCACTCGCTCCTTCAAAAGTTCTTTTTATAGCGGTGCGTGTAGCCACGCCCGTAAAAAGCGTTTGTTCTTTACTGCCGAGTTTTATTGACTGTGCAAGTTTTACATTTGCCGGGATATATGATACAAGTGCATCAAAAAGAGATTTATAATCACATTTTGCCGGTAACATTACTTTCAACACATAATTTTGTAACACGGGAGCTTCTATAATTCCTATTTTCCCAATCCAGTTTTTAAGCCAACGCATTGTGTATATCGAGCTATTCATACTCAAAGCTTTTATACGGTTTCTCCTTATATCAAGGGAATCAAACTCCTCAGGAAAAATACCAAGCTCCCGTTCAAACCGTTCTATTCCCCGCTCATCACAAAAAGAAATATAGAGATTCTTACAAACGGTTATATAGGCTTCTCTTGCAGTTTCAAATTCCGGGGTCTCCGCTAAACATATTTCCCTTATTTCTAAAAAATGCCACAGTATAGGAGGAAGATATGAAAGCAAATCTATCGGCTCCATTTAATCACCCACCTTTCTTATCGGTATTTCATCTTTTTCGAGAAGAAGGTTTGATTTACCGCCATTCAAAGTGCTTTCCGATATATCGAGAACACTTTTACTAAGAGATGTAAGTATTCTCGCTTCGATTTGTGAAATTATTATATTTATTCTTTCAACATTTCCGAACGAATCGGTAAGTTCCTCGAAATATTCATCCACTATATCGTTGATCTCTGCCGAAACTTGGTTATTATTTGCGCCCTCTGCAAGAACGGGAGTACATTTGAAGCTGATTTCCCTGTTTTTAACTCCATCAATCTTTACGACATGACCAATAGGAGCAAGTCCAAGCCCCTCTCCGGCAATCGGATCTATTTCATTTTGAACAACAGCAATAAAATCTTCTGTTGGTTCTCCGGTCTCTGCAAGAATAACACAGCGCACAGTGCCTCCAACAGTCAGTAGTCGATCTTTTGAAGCTGTATAAACCGCTGAAAGCCAAGTAGAAAGTTTTTCACTTACATCTGCATCAAGTATATTCTCAATTTCAAGACAAACTTCTTCGTCCGGTATCAATGAAGATGGAGCGATATTACCATTTGATACTCTGTAAACTTTTGCGTCCTTAACACCCGGGATAGAAAGAAGTTTGTTTTTGTAATCAGCAACATTTCCTCCAAAATATCCGCCTTTAAGGGCTTCAAGATACCTTTTTCTGAAGCTTTCTGTATCCTCTTCGTCCTCGCCCGGCGTTACCAAAGCTCCAAGTGAAGCATATGTAAGACCATTGATATGTTCTATAGGTATAAGATCTCCGCTATATTCATTTGCGAGACTTCCGGGGGTTTCGCAAGAAACAAGATATGAGTAATAATCACCGGGGGCATTCTCAATACTTTCCTTAACGACAAAATTAAGATCTTCAAGAGAAAATCTTGTTCCAATAGAAATCTGAATATTAAAATCTGCTCTAAAAACCGCGGGAGTTGCCGCATAAGGTGTCATTGATCTGTCTGCAGCTCGCAGTTTCAAAAATTCTCTCGACGCAGTAACAGCAAAGGTTTCTTTCATCATAAGCTCAAGGGCGGAATAAAACTGTGACAGTTCTGCCATTGCCGGTGCTGTGCTGTTCCATATCACCGAGCCCTCTCTCTTGTCTAGCTCGGACGAAACCCGTCCGAGAACTCTCTCCATAAGAGCTTCATATGTCATATTTTCAAAAATACTCATTATGTTCCTCTCATATCGGTATGCTTGCTTCACTTTCAAATTCGCCGAAAATGGTTTTGACTTTGAAATAAGCCTTTAACATACCTTTATCTCTATCAAAATAAAAATCCGAAACGCCTAATATACGGTCATCATATAAAAGAGTTTCGCCAATCATTCTTTTTGCCTCACTCATAGCATAGTGGATATGCTGTCCCACAAGGCTTTGCAGCTCCGAGCCGTATGAAGCCGAATAGATGGGATAACGACAAAGCGGTATAAGGAGACGCAGATAAACAGCCTGCTTCATAGCCTCAATGCCGTCTGCCATCCCTCTTATCCTTTCTTTTTCAAGATCGAGACGGTGGGTATATGTCGGTGGTCTGTATATTGCTATTTGGGCAAGCTCCATATCATCACCGGAGCGAGGCAAATAATATTCTTTCATTGTTTTAATCACTCCAATCGAGCACTCTGTCGAGCACTATATATTTTTGACCTCCGCAACGCCTTATCAGCAAAACCTTTTCGCCTATCTTCAGAGCAAGATGGACCTTAAAAAATCCCCCCTTATATCCATGGGAATGTGATGTCTCGCAAATTGCCTGTTCGGTCTCGTGCCCGTCTCCGATAGGAAGTGCTTCAAACTCAATATCTCTATCAAGAACCGTGCTTGTCGGTACAAGCATGCTTTGCGGGAGAGTTATCTTTTGGTCTATCTTAATAGCCATCGGCTTAACCGATACTACCTCTCCTGTGACTATGTCGGAGGGATCAGAAGCTTTGACAGCTTCAAGAGCTGCTTTTTTTATGAGCCTTACAAGCTCATTCGCATTAAGCGACAAATTCACCACCTCGCAATTTAATATCCATAGTGTGCATATTTTCCGCAAATGTATGGCTTACTTGCTCAACCATCAGATAATTAGAAAGATTGATATCACCCAGCCCGAGCATTACGGGCAAAAGAGAGCCGGGACGAACTCTTACATCGCCGAGGACTTCCTTTAGCTTGAGGGTTCTCCTTTTACCGTTATAAAGCTCAAGAAGTGCATCTGCAAGAGCTGAAGGACTGATAGAGGAAGCTGTGTCAAGCTCTTTATAATATTGCAGAACTCCCCAGCTGTTTATATTCTCACTGTCCTTTGATATATATACCTTCCTCTCACCCTCTCCCGATACGGAAAGCTTTACCTTGTTATATGTGCCGTCCGAAATTGAGCTTTTATAATCAAAATCGCTTACGGTCTTTGCACAAATCAAGAGATCCAGCTTCATTTCGGAAATGTCGGAAAGTGTCAGCCTGCTACCCTTATCATAAAGAACAAACATTTTCTTGGTAGCCATCAGGGTTTCGTCAAGTGCGTATTCTATAATATCAAAAAGTTGCTTATCCTGCTCGCTTCGCTCTTTTATAACATATTGCGTGTCGGAAATATCACCGAGATTTAAACCAAAATCCTCGCCTATCATTCTGATAAGCGAGGATGCTGTCTTATTACTGTAAAAATATGAGTCCTTATTTTTCAAATAGAATAACTGGTCATACGCAGTGACTTTTATTATCTTATCGTCTCTTCCGCTTCGGCCCTTGTCAAAAACAAATCCAAAGAAAAACGTTTCGCCGTCAACAGAAAAACGCACAGGGTCACCTTCGCAAAAATCAAGTCCGTCAGTCTTTATAACATCAAATGTCATTTTCCCGGGCTGTGATCTCCTGTCTAGCTCTATTTTTACGCTCTCGGCAACCGTAGGAAGCATTGCTGTGCTCCCGTGTGTTATAAGTAATTCTGTTTTCATTGCGCTCCTCCATTCAAAAAATCAATCATTTGGTTTTTTAGTCTTTGTGAACTACCAGAGAATTTCCAACCGCTCATTGGTATTACTTGTTGAATTTGGAGACCATCAATTTTGTTTTGTTCAAGAGTTTCTCTATTATAACTGAGTATAGGAGTAAATCCATTCGGAGCCAAATTTGCTATGGATGAATAATGTACAACAGGCACAACACTTATATTATTCGGCGTTTCGTTATAGTTTTCACCGGAATATTCCTTTTGCTCCTCTTCCTGATTCCCAGTATGCTTTTCCGTCTCTATTTTTGCGGTAATGGTCTTATGTTCCGTATATCGCATAAGAGAAATGTCAAGGGACACATCAAGCCCGTTTTTGGCATCTTCCGTTGTTGTATAATCCTCTATACTCATCAGCATATTGGTATCATAAAGCAATTCACCCGAGGGGGAAACCCTTGTGAGAATAAATCGGATAGGCTTTTTCTCCTCAACATAACTTCCGAGATGAGATAGATAATAATTGGGGCGGTGTTCCCCCGACAGCATGGGGAGTGTAAGCGGAAGATCTATTTTCGTAAGTTCAGGAGAACGCAAAAACGTATGTGTTCCCCCGTCGAGAAGGGACATCGTTTTGTTTTGCCCTTTTATTTTTACAGTTAATTTGGGTGGGGTAGGAAAAAGAACTCCTCCCAGATAAAGCTTATACATATTATCGTACCCCCTCTGCGGCAGTTGCAAGAGCTATCGAGAAATCATCGGTAAGTGCTTCTATAAAACCGTTTATGTCCGCATCTCCCTCTATTCTATTGGTCATTCCCGAAAAATCAACTTTGATCTCTGCGGTCGTAAAGCGATTTATTGCCTCTTTTTCGGCTATATCTCTAAGATATTCAAGTTCTTCCTCGCTTCTTGTCAAGGTGTCGTTTATTTCTGCGGTATTATCGGCAATATCGCCAATATCATAAGATATAGCGCCGGTTGAACCGCTGATTTTGTCCTCAAAAGAGCTTCCCGCCGCATAGCCATATCCAAAAGCATCGGTATTATCTATTCTGTCGATATGTGCCGCCTCAGTAATGGTGGGCATTATCTCCACCTTTTGCTCGAACTTTTCATCTACCCAGCCGCCAAGGGATTCTCTCCACCCTTTGATGCTCGACGCAAGATTTGTTCCGAATATGGTGTCGATAGCCTTTGCAATGATTTGAAGAATGTTCAGCACACTATCAACAAGGTCAAAGAAAAGTCTTACAACAGAGCCGACAGGGTCTATAAAAACATTTGCTAAAAAATTTGCAACAAGAGCAATAACATTCCATATAAATGCAAACGCATCTATAACAATATTTATGAGAGCAATAAATATATTTCCAATCACCGAAAGAAGCCACATAAAAGAGCCTGCAATGATTCCCGTTGCACTGACACTCGTTTTGGCAAATTTATTTACCGCCGCCACGATTGCATAAAAAGCCGCGATCACAGCTATAATTATGAGAAGTACCCAAGTAAGAGGACAGGCAAGTATCGCAGCATTTAAACCGTATTGTGCTGCCGTTGCCCCAAATGTTGCTGTTGTCTCCGCACCTATTGCAACAGTATGCATTGCGGTATATGCGGCAGATATGCTTTTCAAACTTTTACTTACCTTCATATATCCGTTATATATTGCGGTGGTGGCTGCAAGACCGCCTATTGCGATGGCAAGACCAACAACTATCGGTTCAAGCAAACTCCAATTTTTTGCTACAAAACTTATGCCCTTTAAAAGCGGATCAAAAAATCGAGTCACCTTATTAACAGTAGTTGTCCACACCTCGCCCCATGTCATCGGAAGTGAATCAAATCGTTCTTTTATTCCTCTGGCAGAAGCAAACATAGCGTTTTTTATCACATCACTCGTGAGAAGTCCCTCGGATGCCCATTCCTTCATAGAGCCGGTTGCTCCCTTAACTTTTCGCATATAATCCTCTATGCTCTGTGCAAGCAAAGGTGCATTTTCGATTATGGATCTATATTCATCGCCTTGAAGTCTTCCGGAGGACATCGCCTGTGTAAGCTGATACATCGCCGATGCTTGCTCGGATGCACTCGCACCGCCAATTTTAAAGTTCTTCGCCATAAGTTCGGAAAAATAAACCATCTCATCATTTCCCGAAAAAGCCTTTGAGGCAGTAAGTCCCAATTTAGAGACGATATTCAAAGTATCTGTATACGACACTCTTGCTCTTTGTGCCGAATCGTAGATCTTTTGATCAAGACTTTCAACTGAATTTTCATCATCCAAAAACAGGCTTATTCTCTGACGTCCCGCAGAGAGATTATCGGATAGACCCGCAAGCTCTTTAATACCCAGATATGCACCTGCAATGCCCGTAATTTTTGTCATAAGACTTCCGGCACTGTCTGCACCGAACACAAGCTGTTTATTAAATTGCCTTTGCCGGCTGTTGACATCTTCGTAGTTATCTTCAATAGCTTGTAATTGCACCTGCACGCGCCCCAGTGCTTCGGTCGCTTCATTCCATTCACTCATATCTGCCGCTTCGTTCGACGCCATTTCAAGAGAACGCATTTTGCTTATAACCAAATTAAGAGACGAGCACATATTTTTGAGAGGTCCTGTCATTCCGTCATGAACAGCAAGAACTGAACTAATCTTTGGCATAAGGTCCTCCTTTCTATTTTGATTTTATCTCTTCCATCTTCTTTTTTTCGCTCTCGACCTTGAGGTCTATGCAAGCGATTATGAATGCCCTCTCAACATCATCGAGAGAAAGAAAATAAGATGGCAAAAAATGAAATTTGTGGAGGCAATACATTGCATAAGTTGCTTCTGCATCGCCTCCCTTTATTAGTTTTTTGCTTCGTCTATAAGCTCATCCTCGTTTTTGAATCCATTAGCTTCGAGGATCTTAGATGTATAATCCTCATATTCGCCGGGCGTAAGGATAGTGAGAATAAGATCTTCGGCACTCATAACGCCGTGAGAATCCTGAAGCTCCTTGTTGTTAAGATCGGGAAAAATCGTACATCTTACCGCAAGACGTGCCGTATATTCGTTGGCATCGAAATCCTGCATATACTGATTCTTCTTGCCGGGAATGGGAACTCTTTTCATACAGTCTTTCTTGATTTCCTTATTCTCCTTTGGCGTAATACAACATATTTCAAAGGGAACGGGCTTCCCATCATCACCTATTATGCGTTTTGAAGGCGCATAGAAAACATTGGGCTGTTTGATAATATTTTGGGAAAGAAATGCGTTTAAATTACTCATTTTACTATCTCCTTTTGTTTTTTACATATATTCGGGGTTTCTGAACTTGGATTCAGAGCCATATGAGGAAGCATATCCGCTTATCTCCTGCTCAATAAAGTCATCGCCCACCTTTGCCATCGAAAGGAGCACATCCCCGTCAAGAACAACATCATTATATATCTTGATGCTTGCCCCAACAGAGCTTGAGGGATCTTCATTGGATGTCTGAATGTCAAAGGTTTTGAGAATACCTGTTTTAATATAATTTTCTACCAAATCATCAAAGATTTCGGTGCATTTATAAATGGTCATTTTAACAGGTATCTTCACCCCGGTTGCTTTATAAGGCGTTATCACCGAGCCGAGTGCGGGAGCTTCTTTCGTTGTTATATTTGCTTTGGCTTCAAAATCCTTTGCCATTGCCATAAGATATCTGTTATCACCTATGGTTACATATATCCTTGCAAATTTTGCAAGCAAAGCATCTTTTGTATTCATTTCGCTATCGAACATTTCTTATATCTCCCTTCTCAAACGATTACAATGCTCATATAGAGCTGTTCCATAACATTTATGATCTTCAGCTCCTTTACATCAAAGACAACTGCCTTTTTCTTTTCACCCTCACTCACTGTCAGTTGCTTATCATCAAAGTCCTCAATAGTTTCAAGCTTCTCATATTTTGTAAAAAGCTTTACACCATCATTCCAAAGCGACGCTCTGCCGTCCTTATTATTAGGAACTTTACCGTGGTATCTTGAATAATAGAGAGAAGCTGTATCGATAGCAATGTTGTCAATAATGCGAATAGTCTGATTGCTCATAAATGCCTCGCCCTTCTCTGTGGTGAGGGTTGTCAAGGAATTTATATCAGTCAGAACCTTAATATATCCATTTGCATTATGGAAAACAAAATAACCCTTCTTTATCGCTTCCTCCTCATCAATATCCTCGGTTATGACAGAAAGTTCTCCGTCATATTCCATATCGGTAAGTGATGCTTTAAGGGTACAGGCAGCCTCTGCTCCCGCTATCCAATAAACAAGCGAATGCTCGGGGATTTCCCCATCTGTTTTAATCTTGTTTCTCACATCAATAATGCCCTCGTGATCACCTTCTGCTTGCCAAGCAACAAGCTGGAATTTTACTCCCTGCTCATCTCTCATCCTTTTTGTGAACTGAGAATAGAGATCAACGGTAGTCTTATCCGAGACCGAACAACAAAGGGTATTGAAGGAATATGCGCCGATAACACCGAGAAAAGTCTGATGATCCTCCCCTGTAATTGATGCATTTTCGCCTCCGGTAAGCTTTTCACCCGCAGTGAGTTCAAGAGTTGCCTCCTTTTTAAAATTCACCCATGCATTTGGGGTGAGTTCCGCTGAACTCGAAACCGTCTGCCTATCCCTCTCTCTTCCGTCAACAACAGTTTTAACATCAAAAAGCGTAGAATTATCTATATTTGATGAAACGACAATGCTTATATCATTTCCTCTTGTACCTCCGTATCTTGCTTCGGCATATGAATTTACAGCTTTTACAGAAGTTCCAAGACGGTAGAAGAGTACCTTTTTTGCGTGCTTGAATATTTCTCTTATGAAAAGAAGCTTTTCGCTGTCATACGAATAACCGAAAATATTCATACTGTTGGTTATAAAATCGTTTACCTCTACCGCAAAGACCTTGCCCTCTTCTCCGAAATCAAGTTCTGTGGCAAGTGCGGCAACGCCTCTGTCTGAAATGTTGGCTTCCGCAGTTCTTTTGCTTATAAAATTCGCATAAACGCCCGGGAGAGTTTTATTTTGTGTAATAAATGTTCCGCCGCCGTACATTACTTCACCTTCCTTTTAAGGTATTCCTTTATTTTGTCCTCGACTTCGTAAACTGTATATTCTCCGTCGCCGAGGAGAGATAGCACAAGATCTCGCCTTTTTGCGAAACGTTTTGATGTGGCGAGTTCTTCCACTTTGTATTTTGTTTCATTTGTTTTTGTGGTTTTTTCAGCCATATATACCTCCAAATTTTATTTCGATTTCGTCTATCGCTGCTTCCTCCGTATCATTTTTTCGGGAGAAAAAGACGTATTTAATATTAAAAATAATAGGTCTTTCTCCGTTACCAATATCAAGCGAAGGAGAAAGACCGAAAAGAATATCACCATCTGAGGTCTCTATTTTTGAGAGAGCTTTTTTTATCTTTTCTCCGATCTCTGCACACATAGAAATACCGCATGATACGCACGGATAATAAACGACAACAGCGGAAAGGCTTCTTTTGCATCTTTCCGCTGTCTCCTCACCTGAATCCTCAACAAGTGAAATTATCTGTATATCTCCGTCCGAAAGTCCTTGCTTTACGGGGCGTGTATGTATCTTTGAATCCGGGAAAGCTCTGTGCAAAGCAGAAGTGATCCCTAAAAACACGCTTTTTACTGATATTTCAGCCATATTACTCAAGAACCTCCTTAAGCTTTGCTGTAAGTTTTCTTTCAAGAATGGCGGGTACTTGCGCTTCGAGTAAAATCTCGGAATGCGTAAGAAAAAATCTTCCTTCTACCCATCCCCCGTTCCTTGTTCTGTGACCATATTCGACATAAGGAGAATAAGGAACAGGGTTTATCACCTCTATCTCATATATGTCACCTTTTTTGGTGATCTTCAAATGATTTTCTTCATTTTCTTGGGTACTCCATCCTCTTTTTAGCGTTCCGCCGACCTTTCCTGTGCTTTTGGGATAGTCTCCTGTGGGAGTTTCGGGAATCACATAAGAGAGAAGCCTTGCAGCAAGCTCTTTGGCACAATCTTTGCAAAATTCATCCATCTCACGAGAGAACTTTTCAATTTTTTTTACAAAAGCTTCAAGCTCCGAAAAATCACTTTTCCCTACACTCATTAAGCCCACCCCCTGAAAATCTCAAGTGGGATTTCTTTATGAACACTGTAAACGGCTCCTGTACCGCTGCGATTATAGACTTCGGTTACACCTTTGCGCACGATGGTGAGCTTTGACCCCTCGGGAATATTTACATTCTTGTCTATGATAAGTAGGGTCTCTTGCTTTAATGCTGCGGCACTGCCCTCTCCTGCCGCCGAAATCGTCTTATAAACTATTCTGCAAGGTTCATCGCACAATAAAATGACTTCTTGGGGCTCACTTATTCCGCTTTTTTCATCGGTATCATAACCAAGAGAAGCAATAGTGCATCTGTCTTTCCAAAGACTTTTTACTGCTTTTCTATACGCATCGCCCTTTACCATGCAAGCCTCCTATATCTTACAATGAGTGAACTCGGAGGAGATAGAAGAGAGCTTATCAACTCATCAAGACGCGCCTCGGGAGATTTTGCACCCTCTGATGAAGATGCAAATTGTATTGTAACCTCTCCTTCACTTATGCTTTTTATATTTTCGGAGTAACCATATTGTTCATCCCCAATGATTTGACTCTTTTTATCTCTTAAAATAAGCCCCGTTGCCATATCTATATGAGTATATTTGAGTTCGTCGGGAATTTCCAAACGGTTGAGTGCCGCTTTCAGTTCATCCCGGGAAATAGTTACCGCCCTCTCAATCTCATATTCACTTGTTTCGAGAGAACCAAATCCAAGAGAAGCGAGCCGATTTTTTATTTCCGAGTTCATAAGCTCTCCTTTGTTATTACTTCTTTTTTGCCGGCTTTTCTCCGGGTATATCTGCAGGTTTTTCTTCCTGTTCTATACGCTCGACCGTATGCCCTTTTCCACGGTAGTATTCGACGAGCTTCTCATCGTCTGCTTCGACAGTATGAGTGAACTTTCCGTTCTCAAAAAATCCGCCCTTTGGCGACTTGTGTCTTATTACAAACATATCCTACCTCCGTTTATTCTACCTTAAGACCGGTTATTGTTCCGTGAAGGTGTGCGGGACCGTGATCGAGACCGATCTGACCGTATATCTGACAGTCCTCAGCCGCACCCTTCTTTGCAAGCTCTTCTACAAAAAGGACGCCCTTTCCGGGAACTTCCTGGAATACAGGAGCAACATGGGCAATATCGGCAATAAGAAGTGTGTCAGAGGGCATAAAGGGATCATATGCGATACCGAACTTGAAGAAATCGTTTTCGATCTCGGTAATGTTCATACCGCCCACATTCCTCGCCGCCGCCACATTGTAGCCAAGCTGCTTTTCATAGATATCGGTAATGATCTGCTTAAGATAAGAGTTTGTATAGAGTACCATATTGTCAAAATTTGCACCGTTATCCGCCATGAGCTTATAAAGTGCCTTGAGAATGCTGCCACTGAGAACAGCACCCGCTGCATCTATAGTCGTTCCGGTCTCGCAAAGCTCTATCATACCTCTTGTTTTATTGGGAACATCGGATCCTGTAGCCTTCTGATATCTTCCGCAAAGGAATGTATATTCAACATCTCTTGCGATCTTTTCAAGTTTCTTTGTGATCTGAAAATCCTTTTCAGAGGCGGGATTTGCCTTCTGTCCCGCAGAATTGAGTCCCTCCAGCTTTCCGCTGTTTGCCATCTTGGCATAGGAAAGTGAAATGGTTTCCTGGAAGATCTGGGTTACATTTGTTCCCTGTGTACGTGTGATTGCCGTAGGAGCGGGAGCAGTTGCGGAAGCACTTTCGGAAATGGAAGGCTGTGACGCATCGTCATGCTCATAAAGAACTCCCGTCGAAAACTCGTCATTCTTTGTTTTGAGACCACCGGAGAGACCGCCGATCATAGAGAGAAAAGGTGTTTTTGTCTTTGAAGCGGTGAAAAGTTCACCTGCATAATTGGGCAGATTCCATGTCGTGCCCATTCCGTTTACATTTGGCATAAATTAAAATCCTTTCTTTTTTACTTAAATTAAAAATACACCATTTTCTGCGGCTTCTCTTTTGATAGCCACAGCGGATAGCGTGTCACCGTTTTTTCTTGCCTCATTGAGCTTTGAAGCATAATCGCCAGATGAAGCAGGCGGGGGAACACCACCTGGATCTCCGGGGGAAATTCCTTTAAATGAAAATCCGCTTCCTTTGGTATCGAAAAGGAAGGCTGTTTCTTCATTTTTGACCATTTTTTCAATTTCATCCGAGAGACCCGGAATATCTCCATCCTCGCCAATCTTTGCGGAGTCAAGGAAATTAGCCATTATTGCCTTTACAGCAGTAATATTCTTTGCCCCTGCATTTTTAAGCTCATCAGCAATTTTGCCATCGAGCTTTATTTTGGCAAGCTCTGCCTCATGGGCTTCCTTTTGTGCTTTGTTTTCGCCTTGGAGTTTTTCGATTTCCGCTCTCAGTGCCGTCGCATCTCCGGAGGATGCTTTGAGTCCTTCAAGCTGTGTGTCTCTTTCCCCTAAGGTCTTTTCGAGGGACTTTTTAGTCTCGTTGAGATCGTTAAAATCCTTTTTTGAGACAAAATGCTGACCTATGGCGGCAGATATCTTGCCGTCAAGCTCGTCATTGTAGCCTTCTCCCAGAATAGGCTTTAGCCAATCCAGCATATGTGTGTCCTTTCTCTGCCTTTCCTTTTTTGCCCGGCAAGTCCCGGTATTGGCAGTGTTCATTTTGTTGTCCGCCGAGCAAGCGGTATTTTGGAGTATAATAAAAGCCCGCCACGCATTTAGCGTGTCGAGCTTAGATTATTTTGTTTTAATTGTTTTCATCGTAATATCTACCGCACTTTTTGCAAACTTCGAGTGCTTCGTCCCAATCAGGAACTTTGTCTCCTTCAAGCAAAATATCATCTGTTCCGATATTACAAAGTTCCCAACAATAACCGTCTTCTATTTCCTTTTTAAGTAGTGGACAGTATATTTTATTACTTATCGGTTTTTCCCACATATTTCATAACCTCATCATAACAGAATAAAATACTCGTCGTGTTCCATTGAACTGCGTAACTGAAAATAGCGCATTGTCAAAATAACTCTATATATCTTCGACTGTATTTTTTCGTTCGGCCATTCGATGGAATATATGTGCAGGATCTTTTTTTGATGCCCTAATCTAAATCATTATCATATGGTATGCTTTGTAAAATGTCAGATTTCTTCATTTTTAACCTTTACATAAATCAACATGATACGGACAATCCAAGCACTGTTGTCTTTTCTCTTCATTCCAAATAACTGTTTCGGGTAAAATAGATGGGGTCGCCATTCTATCTGCCACAAGAACAATTTCATAACACGAAGTCCCGTCTATTGGTTTATCAATAATAGGACAATATACTGTTTTCATTCAAACACCTCCATAATTGCTTTGGTAATGATATCGAAGTCCTTTTTTGAGAATGCTGTCTTAATTGTGTTTGTTTCATCGGCTACATAAGTTGCACCTTCATAACTGAAATACTGAGTATGCTGACCGTCCCAACGATTTCTTGAAATAGAACATTTTGCGTTCTTAATATAGTCTAAAGCATTTTCCAGAGTACACCCATGATTTTTCGCATGATCATCATTGAATTTAAGTGTTGAAATTTCAATATTCCTTGGTGGTATCCTTATAACACCGATCACGCCTGTAGATTTAACATCATTATATGCTCTATAATCAGCAATCGTGGCTTCCGGAACTTTTCCTTTATAACGATAATATCCCACAAGGTCACTATATATCTCTTTATCGCCATATTTAAGATTTTGGAACTCTTTTTTGTTTTAATCATTCGCCTGAAATATTTCATCATACAGCAATTGTAATCTTACTCCAAGAGGCGATAAAAAGTCTTGCGCATCATCAAGTTCATTTATAATCAATGTGTCCAATGCATCTAACAACGCTTCGTCAGTTTCCATACTCGCGAGAGCGTCTATGTCAGGTATGTGTGGTCTTAAAATTTCAATTTGTTCTTTTGTAATTATCACTTTAAAACTATTTCTTTCGGTGTATCGGATTTGTTTGTATCAAATTTCCAGTAGCTGGATTTAAACTAACTGCAACCCTTTCTCCAATATACCTATTATTGACTCCTTTCGTGTTAGTTCTTGTATCAATCTTTTTAGGATGAGTCAGCGAATCTATCACATCATCAAGTTCAACACCTGATCTCTTTTGGATCACAGAACCAATAACACGATTGACAAAATGGTATGATTTTGATTTAATTTGTACCCCGTCTTTGGTTCTTATTCCTATAATATGCTTATCAACAGTTGAAGATATTTCTTGATATAGCGCAAAATCTGCCAGTGGAGAAACTTCTCCATTTTCAATTGATTTTGTGTATGATTTGAATAAATCCCAATCCTCACCATACTTTATTCTTTGAAAATCTTGAAATGAAGAAGGTGCATTTTTACCCAGTATCTCGGAATATTTCTCAAACTGCTTTGTATCCGCCTTTTCATTATAATGCATCAAGCGTTTTTTGTCAATACTTCCTTTGCCGTAAAGATCCTCTTGTTGCTTTTTCCAGCCGTCATAATTATATCACATTTTCAAAAGAAGTTCTAAAATTTCGCTCATTTGTTTCCTAAATGTTATTTCGGAAATACATTCATCACCATCTTCATAGTCAAGCGCAACACACAAATCTATTGCCTTATCATTCAGAAGAATCGCCGCTTGATAATTATGTTTTTTTATATCATCATAACGTTCTGAAATGAATTTAGGAAACTCATATGAAAATGTCCATGCATCTGATGTCGACGATTTATTTACAAGAAAATTTCTCAAAAATTCAATCGTCTCATTCATTGCTTTCATTTGAAAAATCACTCCAATCTGTTTTCGGAACTTTTCGATCTATCACTATACTAACAACCTCACCGGTGTTTGCGTCTGTAATAATAGTTATATGGGGGGAAACGTACCATTCGACCATTAGACAATAGTATGCTTACACTTTTGACAAAGTTTTGTTGCAATATCCAGAGACATTTTGATATTTTTTGTTTCCGGAACGGAAGAAATTTTAAAAATACCCTTCAAACACATAGCCGTTTCATAGCACAGCTCACCATCTATAATTTTTCCGTAGACCGGGCAATGTCTGTCATCATATGGCGTTAAATTATCTTCCATTTTTTAAAACCTCCTTAATGGATTTTTCAGCAATTTCATCAAAATCTGTTTTATCCCAAGCTGTTTTAGCTATCCAATTTATTCCTTCGTAATCTTTTGTTTGTGTTAGAACAGCAACACCATTGACAGAATAAAATACTCGTCGTGTTCCATTGAACTGCGTAACTGAAAATAGTGCATTGTCAACATAACTCTGTATATCTTCGACTGTAATTTTCCGTTCGGCCATTCGATGGAATATATGTGCAGGATCTTTTTTTGATGCTCTATCCTCAAGAATATAAACTTGTTGTGGCGGTAAAGGTGGTATGCGAATAGAACCAACTACGCCAATAGCTTTAATTGTTTTCGATGTTTTATAATCAGTAATCGTGGCTTCAGGAACTTTTCCTTTATAACGATAATATCCCACAAGGTCACTATATGTTTCTTTATCGCCATATTTAAGATTTTGGAACTCTTTAAAGGTCTTTGGTGCATCATCTCCAAGGCGTGCAGAGTATTTTTCAAACTGCTTTGTATCCGCCTTTTCATTATAATGCATCAAGCGTTTTTTGTCAACACTTCCTTTGCCGTAAAGCTCCTCTTGTTGCTTTTTCCAATCGTTATATGTAGAACCGGGAGGCATATAATATCCCTCTCCGGTCTCTATATCTCTCGCAAAGCGTTCGGGAAGTCCCTCATCATCAAAATACGGCGCGGTCGTTCCCCTGCATCTCGGATGAAATATCGGGGCATTTTCTCCCATTACCATCTCACTTCTGGGAAATACCTTTCCATCCATATCAACGCATATAGGGCAAGTGCACGCATCCAAAGTTTCAAGTATTACATATTTTTCAACTCCGAGTTCTTCATAGCATTTCTTTTGACCTTTAATTGAAAAAATTGCATTTTCTGTGAGTACAACCGTTGCCGCGTGATGCTGTGAAATTCCTAATTGTTTGCGAATTTCGGCAATGGCACGATCGGGATTTTCACCGGCGAGAAGCATATGAGTCAATTCTCGGTTTATCACCTCGACAGCCTGTCCGAGATCGGCATAAACTCGGCTTGAAAAATTTCGTCCGTCAGATGCCCAAGGACTTCGAAGAACATCATTTAAAAGCCGCCTGTCTATATTGTTCATATTTACACCGACACCAAAGCTGTTTTGAATTTCAAATGCCGTTCGGTAATATGCTTCGGTAAATGCCCTCTCTGCTCCCTTTTTGGTCTCTTCAAGCCTTTTACCTGTTACTTCCTCGCAGATCTGCCTTATCTGCATTTTAAGAGCTTCGAGGCGCGTTATGTGGTATTTGGCGGAAGCATTTTCAAGCTCCTTTGCCCACGCACCGCTTATTGCGCTTTCTTTGCCCCTCTCTATATACTTTTTAACATCCCAATGAAATTCGTCAAGCTCATCTGAGGTCAGAAGTTTGCGTGCTTCCTCAAATGAAAGCTCGTTATTATCTGCAAGTCTCTGATACCAAGAGCGGATCTTCTCTTCTATCCTGCGTTTGGCATCTTCATAATGTTCCCCGATGGAACGGGCAATATCTTCCGAGCTTTTGTGTTGAGCTTCCTCAATAAGACGCATTCTCTCTGCATAGTATTCCGCATTTTTCATCTTTTAAAATCGGTTAGTCGTCCTCTCTGCTGGGAAAGGCTGAACCATAAATATTCTTTTCCTGTTTTCTTCTTGTCTCTTCCTCTTCCTCCTTTATGCGAGAAAGCTCATCCTCAACATTATCCACCCAAGGATGATGAGCAAGAGAGGTCTTTCGGCTTATGACTGCTCCTGCTTTGTTCGCCATATCGATCTTCTCGCTTTCATTGACCATTATATCCCGATTGAAAACGATTTTTACCGTATCGGATGAGAAATCACCCTTCCCTGTATTTGCAAGGTGGGCTTTGGCAAACCAAAGAAGCTCTTCAAAAGCCGCTTCAAATTCTGTTTGCATAGCATTTGCATCCAGATCCATATCAGAATACATCGACTTAATGTTCATCTGATTGGGAGTTCCGCGGGTTCTTTCATCCTTGGCATCAAAGCATCTTGCATTTTCAATTATTGCACGCTTCAGAAGCTCGATAACGGTTTTGTAGTTCTCTGAATTTACCTCTATACGCAAGGTCTTGACCCCGCCGTTCTTACCGTCAACAGTACTAACCTTTATCGCACCGTAGGTAGAAAGGTTTTTTCTGAAACTGCCTAGATCTTCGCCGTCATAATTCTCTATCACAAGAATTGTGTTCCGCACATCCTCTTCCATATTGTTGGCAAAATCGGAAAGCATAAGATTAAGTGCATCCTGAAGACATTTAACTCTCAAAAGAAGCGGAAACTCCCTGTGATTTGCCTTAAAGCAAATAAGAGGTATCTTTTGCCAATTATAATCTACGCTTTTTCCGTCTCTTGTAATTTTTATATGTGTACCGCTTGGGGAATTTTCGTCATCCGAAAGTCCGTCCTCCCATATAAAGCGTTCTACTCCGCCACCGTGTATAATTTCAACCTTGTTTATTATTTTTCCTGTTCCGTCCCCTGCGTCATAGTCCCACACAGGAAAAAAATGAACAGCACAATCCAGCTCGGTATGTCCTCGGTCAGCCCAAAAAGGCAATACTTCTTTAGCGGGAATAAGCTCAAAAAGCAAATTACCATCTCCGCCATAATAGGGAGCAAGCCATATCTTTCCGCCAATCAACGCATTTTCCGCAAGAAGCTTCATGGTCCTATTGAATTTTGCACCCAAAAGCTCTGTAAGTGCTTTTATATATTCTTTGTTTTCACCGCAAAGGGTCACAGGCTTTCCGCAAAGATAGTTTGCTTTCTGGTCAACTGCCTTTGCATATTGATTATCAACAATTTTGTTGCTTGGCAGATTTTCAACTTCTTGGAGTTCCCCATTTTCTCCTACCATTGTTCTTTTTCTCGCAAGAATGTCGTGTACGCCATCATAATACAGATCACTCTTGATCTGCATTTCCCTCTCGGGAGAAGAAAGCCAGCGTTTTATTTCCGCTTCGATGAACTCTCTGTCGTTCATCGGTGTTTTCATACCGAGCTTTTTGAAGATGGGCGGTCTCGGCTTTAAATCCAAAATTTTCAAATCGATTTATCACTCCTATTCAAAGCTATAAATAGAGCCACCGCATATTTTTTCAGCAATTCCGGTGGTTGCATCAGGTGCATCGTCGTGAGCATTTTTTCCCTCTCTTTGGTATCTCGTCATAGCATAGTAATATTCGGGCCATCTGTCTCGCCAATTGACCGGAAAATATATATGATCCATAACCCATGTAGCATTTGAGTTTATCCTTGCCACTTTGTTTTTTGACTGATAAAAAGAATTGATATGGCAACGGTTTGAGCCCATTTCACTAAGATGCCTCTCAACGCTTCTTGCAAAACCTCTGCCACCATTATTGCTCTCAATATCCGAATATGTGACAGAGTTGTTTATAAGCATTCTAGCGGTGGCAGGCTCTGTTATCTCCATCGGGTCTTTTGTATATATGACATCCAGTATATAAGCCTCTTTCTCATACACTCCATAGCATATACTGCAAAGATAATCCTCTCCGGTATCTGCAGTATCGGTGTAATTCTTTATGGCAGTAAAAATAGAATTTCCTTCTCTGTCGCAAGGTAGCTTTTCATAAAGCTTAAATGAACTGTAAAGTCTACCTTTTATGTCTATTGGCTCTTGCTGATAGTTTGCTGATGCAATATCCGCCCCCATTGTTTTTGTTTTCAGAACGTAAGATTCTCTTGAAAGTATTTCGGGGCAGAGCATACTTCCGTCGTCCATTTGCGCTTTGTAGCTTATGTGACGAACTTTTATTTTCAAATCCGAAAAATGTCTTATTGCTCTTCCGGCAAGATCATCACTATGCCACCTTGTCATTATAATTATTATTTTCCCGCCCTCTTCCAATCGAGAAAGCATAGTGTCTGTAAACCACTTCCATTGTTTTTCAAGAATTTCGGCATTGCTTGCTTCATATGAGTTCTTAATAAGGTCGTCTATAATTATGATGTCGGCTCCAAAGCCTGTTGCTGTGCCTGTCGGAGAAGTTGCAAGATAGCTGTTGTGTCCGCCTTCAAGTCCCCAAAGATTCATAGCTCCATCGCCACGTTTTATTCTTACATCCGGGAAAATATCCGAATAAACAGCCCTGTTTTCATCCGCTTTTGTCTCAGATATTGTGTTTCTGACACCTTTAGAAAAATTCACTGACAGTGTTTCGTTATATGAACCTGTCATAACCTTTTTCTTTTTGTTTTTACCGAAAATCCACTCTACAAAATTGCCCGCAGTTCGGCTCTTGCCATGTCTCGGAGGAACATTTATAATAAGAACAGTATCATCGCTCTCAAGAAAACTTTGAAATTCGTCGCAAATCTTAACAAGAAAAGTCCTGTCTTTCTTGTAAAAATCAGGACTTTTTAAATTACAGTAATTCCAAAACCTGCGCCGAGCCAGCTCGCATTTTGCTCCAAATCTAACACTTTCCCTCTCGGTCATTTTTCCTCTTCGGAAGCAAGACGATGAAGTTCCTCTTCCGTGAGACCCGAAAAAGGATTTTTTATCTCACCGCTGTGTTTCACATCAAAGCTCTCACGCCAACCATAATTATTTTGTAAGTTAAATATCACACCTTGAAGAGATCCTTTTTCTCTCGTAAGCAAAAGATTTTCGCAGTATGCTTCCATCTTCATTTTAGTTTGTTCGGTAACAAAAGAAAACTTTTCATTGGCACAATAATTCTCCCATGTCTTTCTGCTGATACCAAGAAAAAGGCAAAGTCCGTTTACCGTTGGAGCTTCCCTGAATACGATCTCATAATATTGATTTCCATTGGCATCAAGAACACTCGGAATAGCTTTTTTAAAGGAAATGGCGTTAAAATATGCATCAACTGCTTCTCCTAATGCCTTTTCCGTCTTAAAAATTGGCGGTCTGCCTGTTTTTTTCGCCATTTTCTCCCCCTCTCTAATGAATCGTGCACGTGCGTGCGCTTTGCCGTGCGAAAAAAGTCAAAAGAACAGCTATGGGAAAGGAGAATAAATCCTATGCCGTTCCTTTGTGCGAAAATCCTATTGTTTATTGCATTATACAGTTTATCACGAGAAAAGCGAACAAAGCGAACAAGTTTATCCGAGGCTGTCAAGAAATCTGTTGCACGCCATCCTCACCCCGTCACTTGTATTTCCACCGCCCATTTTGAACGCTGTTCTGCGCCATGTAAGTCCGTCGATGAAGCGGTAGGATATTATTCTGCGCATATAGAGATCTTCTATCGTATCAATAAAGTGCTCAATCTCAACTTGTCTGCGCAAATAATCTCGCTGTTGCTCTTCAAGTATGTTCTTCAGGTCTATGTATAATCCCGTGTTCTCTTCCGTTATGTTGCGAGTGTTCCCACTTCTCGGCATTCCCGAAAAATCTGAGCTTCGGGGATCGAGTCGCGAGGATATCTCTGCCAGTCTTATTTTATTGCGTTCAATGAGCCTTCTCAAGTGGCGATACTCCCGAAGCTCTTTTGCGGTCATATTATATCACTCCTTTCTCTTAAAAGGGCAGATCGTCATCGCCCGAAATGGTTTCAAAATCCTCTGCAGAAGCATAAGAGTTCGCAAAAGGAGCAGGCTTCTCCACTTGTTCGCCTGCAACGCTTGACACCTCATTCTTTGAATCCACAAAGCTTATCTCATCTGCAATTATCTCGGTAACATATCGCTTCGTGCCCTCGTGATCCACATATGAACGGTTTTGAATGGTTCCCACAACGAATATCGCCGAGCCGCGCTTAAAGAATTTTGCCACAAAGTCCGCAAGAGAACGCCAAGCAATCACCTTGAAGAAGTCCGCCGCAGCTTTCCCGTCCTTATCCGTGACCCTGCGATTAACGGCAATGGTGAACGAAGTCACCGAGGTGCCGTCGGGGGTCTGCTTGTTCTCGGGATCAGCTGTCAGCCGCCCTCCAAGCATAACTCTGTTAAAATTAAAGTTTGCCATAGTTTTTCCTTTCTTTTGCTATTCTCATTGCGTAAATTTTAAATCCAAACGCCTGCCGAAGCTCTATCTTAGGTGAGGTCTGTGCAACCTATCAGAGCAAGAAGAAAAGCGGGCAGTCTTTTTGTATTAAAAATTTACGCATTTACAAGGCTTTAAATAGCCGACCTCTATTCGGCTTTTTTGGGCTATTCCTCCTGTTCTTTTCGAGGTCGCCCGCGTTTTTTCTTATCAAGCTTTATGTATTTATAATATAGGAAGCCAAAATCCGTGACTTTGCTTTCCACCAGCACATATCCCTTGGGGGCTTTCGGAGGCTTGTCCGCAGTATAATTGCGTTTCACCTCGACAGCGTCCTCTTCCTCGGGCGGCCGCATATTTCTCGTTGACATATAGTAATGACCGCTCTGCTCATCTGTCCAGTGGTCAAAAAGGTAATTGGCAAGTCCCGTGTAGTCTCTGCCGTGGTCTTTTCCATCATAATAATTATGCTCACGGAGATTTTCAATCCTCTTCACCGCCCCGAGCTGCCAGCTCTTTTCAATAAACTCTGCGGGAATACCGTCGGAAAGCATATGAAAATGAATTCTGTGAGTGCTTTTACCTCGCCCCATGTAGATTATGATCTTCGCATTGGGAAAAGCGTACTGTAAGCGGCGGCGGAAAAGAGAACGAAGCCGACGTGCTTCTTCAAAGGTGTGCACCTCATGCTCGTCGTCCATGGTAAGAGTTGAATAGAGAGAGGAGGGAGAAAAATTCTCGTTGACGATCCTCGCATGGCGACGCCTTGCAATGCCTATCCTGTGTGTCGCCCTCTCCTCCTCGGTCTTAAAACGCACGCGAGGCGAGCTTTTGCCGATATTCTTTATTCTGTCGGACACGCTGTAAACGACCGTCTCACAGACCACGCCCGAATATATGCGCTTCTTAACTCGCCTCATGGTTTTTCCTTTCTTTTTGATGCCTTTTGTACCGTTTTATTCCTTTTTTCGCTCTTTTTTTCTCAATTTACACTATTTTTTTAATATAAAGACTTGACAAAAACATTTTTTTTGCATATAATATTAGTGCAGGCAGTGATGCGCTGCATACTCGCATAACCGAATTAACGTTTAAGCGATATGTAATATCGTCGGCTGCGAGGACGCCTTCGGGCGTCTTTTTTTGTATATGGA
>JAZUPD010000025.1:0-10853 GCA_045604985.1 Eubacteriales bacterium | reverse complement strand
CGTCGGTTCTCATGAGGTAGTCTGCGCCGTCCCCGGCAAGGTTATTCGTTCCCGCATTATCACCGACAAAAATAACCCCACTTGGCAGTGGGGAAATTACGTTTGCATAAGAGGCACGGACGGACTTGATTATTATTACTGCCATCTTGCTTCCCGTGCCGTCACCGAAGGGCAGACCGTAAGAGCGGGGGATAAGATAGGCATTATGGGCAATACGGGATATTCCTTCGGAGCGCATCTTCATTTTGAGATCCGTCAAGGTGCGAAAAAAATAGATCCCCAGACGGTCCTCGGAATCCCCAATAAAACGGGTACATATGCAATTTCACAATTTGAGACGGATATTGATATCCTCGCAAAAAAAGGCATAATCAACTCACCCGACTATTGGAAAGCTCGTGAAGATCTGGACAAGCATTTTCCCGCACTCATTCATAATTTTGTGGAAAGAGTAAAATGATAATCAAAAGCCTTTCACATCCGTGTTTAAAGTGCGTATGGTGCAGAATCGAAGACGGAGTTATTTATTGCCCTTTTAAAAACTGTTTTATTAAAAAATGATAAAAAACAAAAAGCAGGCAGAGGATCAATCCCCTGCCTGTTTTTCTTTTTCATCTAAAATGAAGCCTTCCTTGATTAGCTTATATTCAAGCAAGTCAAGAAGATACTCTGGACAGGACCTTTCACCCATATCCCAGCTTTCTACGGTTCTTTTCGGTATACCGAAATATTCCGAAAACTGTTTTTGCGTCATTTTTGATTCTTTACGCAACTCTCTGAATACCATATGGAAAAAGCCTCCTTTAGTTTTACTGTTGTTTTTCATCTTTATGAGTTTTTTGTTGGTTAATGTACCCATTCAGTTTGTATATAACATTAATTAAGATAACAATAGCATTTGCTCCAACTGCTATTCTTATAGGGATACTCCAGCCTATCACAGATGCAATAATTAAAAGTACACATAGAGATATCATCCAAAAATTTCTCATAAACTCTTGTAATTCTCCTTTCTTTGTGGTATAATAAATCAGCTGATTCCCCCATTCGGGGGAGGGGCTTTCGCCCCTCGGCGGCTCACCACCATTTGATTGCAGTAATTAAAGCGGCGATTGCAACCAGCGCTTCAATTATTAAGCTCGCAACCTCATAGGTGGTGGGTTTTTTGTTTCGTTTTTTCTTTTTCATATCTCTCACCTCCTTTCTGTATATATTATACCGCACATTGTGCGGTTTGTCAAGAGGTTTTTGAAAAAAAGTTGAAAAATTTTTGCAAAAACTGCGAGAAACTAAATTCCTTACAAAACCGCTTTGGTGATGAATATTATAATATGACTTTTAAAGCAACAGGCAGAGGATCATTCCTCTGCCTGTGCAAATCACTTTATTAAATTTTCTGCTTTGAGCCTGTATTCAAGAAGTTTTAACAGATACGGAGCCGGTTTACTAACCCCTCGTTCCCAATCTTCAATGGTTCTTTTGGGAATTTCAAAATAAACAGCAAAGGCTTGTTGCGTTAAACCGCTCTCTTTTCTAAGTGATTTGAAATCCACAAGCACACCCCCCATTCTTAAATTTAAGTCATCTCATAATGATAACTTGTGTTATTTTTTCCCTTTCAAAACTCTAATAAGTGCAATAACACTTATTATTAAAGCCACTACGGAAATACAAAGTGCAATTATTTGCATAAAACCTATTGCAAAACCTCTTAACTTGGTGTATAATATATATGCCCCGTTGAGGGGGAAGCCCTTGCGGGCTTCCGTTTGGGGTCATTTTCGTTTGGTGAGTCTGTATGCTATAATCGAGGCGATTAAAGAGATTATAGCGGCTATCAGGCTCACCAAACTTGTTATAAACTCAAGCATTGGTTTTTAACTCCTTTCTTTATTACTAGGTTTTCCCCTCACCCTGTATATATATTATACCACGAAATCCGTGGTTTGTCAAGTGTTTTTTAAAAAAAATTGAAAAATTTTTGCAAAAACTGCAGAGGATTATTCCCCTGCAGTTTTAACTTATTCATTTAGAAAATCCTCGATCACGTCCAAAAGATGTATCGGGCTTAGCTGATACATATTAAAAATTCTGCAAAGCTCGGCAACAAAAAAACAGTCATTTGATATATCGGATATCCTGTTAAGTTCTTTCCCGTTTTCATCTTTTAAAATCAACCCAAAAGATATGTAATCTCCAATTTCATTTGAATGTAAATGTTCTTCTAATGGCACGTACAGGTACAACTAAACCCACCTCCTCTCTAAGTTCTTCTATGTCGATACCAAGAAAAAGAAGAATGCGGAGTGCCGTCAGCGTTCCCGGCAGCTTTCGCCCCGACTCAACCTTTTGATACCAACGAACCGAAACGGAGATAGCCTCTGCGACTTCACTTTGAGTGTAACCCTGCTCCTTTCTTGCCTTGAATGCGAGGCTTGAAAATTTTGACGCCAATTTCATGGTATAGTCCTCCTTTTCGGGTGACCATTATACCATCACAAAAAATTCAATAAAACGTCCTACGAGTTCGCTTTTTCGATATTTTTGACGAATAATGTCAAAAATATCAAAAAAAGAGGCACATATCACTGTGCCTCTTTTTTGCGGTGGACGATAATTCCAAACACACACTCGTTTATGAATATGTGTTCGACTACCGTCTTTCTTGGCGGAGAAGGAGAGATTCGAACTCTCGAACCGCTTTTAACGGTTACACGATTTCCAGTCGTGCGCGCTAGACCAACTACGCGACTTCTCCAAGTCGATTTTCGCCACTCAATGCGACTCATAAATGATACCACAATTTTCTCCGTTTGTCAATAGTTTTATGCAAAAAAATAAATATTTTTCTTTTATCTATAAAAAATATCCGTCGAAATAATCGACGGATATCAGCAATTCGTTTTCAAATAATATAGGGCTTAAGTTCCTTGAAAAGTTTTTCTGTATTCTCACTGTGAGCGGTAAGTTTTATGGGGGAGAGCAAATCAAGGCTGAATATGCCCATGATGGACTTCGCATCTACCACGTATCGTCCCGATGAAAGGTCCATATCAATATCATATCTTGTTACGATGTTGACAAAATTGCGAACATCCTCAAGTGTTGTAAGACGAATTTCAACTGTTACCATTTTAAGCACCTCCAAAAAATTTCTCTAGAACATTATAACTCAAAAAGGATTTTTTGTCAAGTGCTTTGATCGAAAAAACATCTTATAGATGACCACAAGGTCCTATGCAAGTCCTGCGGCGTTGTCCAAATCCTATTTCAAAACATGGGATATACTTTCCCCGTTAATTACTATGGTAATGTAGCAAGCTCTTGCATTGATATATAATAAACTCTGCGAAAAATTATGATCTTAATAATTAACGATCGTTTTTGCCGTAAAAAAGCCAAGGACATTACTAATTACCCTTGGCTTTTTTAAATCTTTTAAGCTTTCAGTCTTTCTTCAATGATGTCTGCAGCTTTGTCAAGATAATCATTTTCCATAAGCTCGATCATACCACGGTCAACAAGTGCAGCAAGCTTTGGATCCATCGGAATTTTGCCAAGCATATCATAGCCGAATTTTTCTGCAACGCCTTCGATATGGCTCTCTCCAAATATCTTTATCTCTTTGCCACAATCCGGACATTTTGCATAGCTCATGTTTTCAACAAGGCCAAGCACGGGAATATTCATCATATCCGCCATGTTTGCTGCCTTTTCAACTATCATCGAAACAAGCTCCTGAGGACTGCTTACGATAATTATTCCGTCAAGCGGAATAGACTGAAAAACGGTCAACGGAACATCGCCTGTTCCGGGGGGGCAGTCTACGAACATATAGTCGATGTCATTCCAGATAACGTCTGTCCAAAATTGCTTAACTACACCCGCAATAACGGGACCGCGCCAGACAACGGGACTTGTCTCTTCGTCCATAAGAAGATTTATCGACATTATGTCGATGCCCGTGGTTGAATGGGGGGGGATCATCCCGTGCTCATCTCCGTCAACACCCTGCCCAATGCCGAATGCTTTGGGGATGGAGGGACCTGTGATATCTGCATCAAGAATGGCGCATTTATAGCCCTTTCTTTGCATATTTACCGCCATCATCGAGGTTACGAGGGATTTTCCGACCCCGCCCTTGCCGCTGACGATTCCAATAACGTGCTTAACATTGCTTAGCTCATTAAGAGCCTCGATCAAACTTTCGGGTTGCTTTGAGGAGCAGTTTGCCGAGCAGCTTGAACAATCGTGTGTGCATCCCATTTTTATCATCCTTTCGGTTTTAACTTTCACTATACCTACATTATACACCTTTTTCCCACAATATTCAAGCATATTTTAACAATTTAGTTTTTTTTTGAAAAGATACCATTTTTTTCTCATAAATTTATTTCAGGTTGACAAAAAGGATATAAAATGATATAATATAAGTTAGAATTTTTATTTTCCGAGGGAATATATGAGAGACGAAAGAATTTTGGCATATTGCAATCTGTTCTCCGTGCTTGGCGCTGTTCCCAAGTTGCTTGAACTTGATGATGAGGCGCGTAGGCTTGTTGGAAACAAAAAGATTTCCATTGGATTTTCTGTAAAGGGAGGCCCGGCGGGAACTCTTACCTTTAGAGGCGGCAAAGGAGAGATGATAGATGGCACAAAGGGGTGTTCAATAAAGCTTTATTTTTCATCCTGTGCAAAATTTAACGGAATGATAGACGGAACCGTTATGCCGATGCCTGTTAGCGGCTTCCATCATCTTGGATTTTTGTTAGGCACATTTTCAAAGCTTACCGATATTCTCTCGTCTTATCTTCGTCCAACTCCTGAAAAACTTGCGGATAAGGAGTTTTTTGAGAAATCTACTGTTCTTATGCTGAATGTTATTGGAAATGCTGTGGTTCAAATAGGAAATCAAGACAAGGTTGGTATGTTTTCCGCATCTAATATCGTTGACGGAGATATACTTTTCGGTATCGGAGAGGACATTGCTCTGGGTATAAGAGCAAAGGATCACACTCTGTCCTTGATGAAGGAAGCACCCGATAATAGCTTTTCCGAGATGCGATTTGCAGATCTTACGGTCGCACGCGATCTTTTTGACGGCAAGATAAATGCCGTCGCAGCAGTTGGAGAGGGAAAGGTACGCATCTGCGGAATGATCTCTCAGATAGACAATATAAACAGAATCCTTGACAGAGTTTCACTCTATCTTGCTTAAAAAAGAGGAACGATATGCATAATATTCATGAATATACAAAGAGCCGCGAGGCTTTTGCACGGGCTTGCAAGGTCATTCCCTCGGGCATTTACGGTCACCAAGGACCTGCCGAGGGGTGCTATGTTCCGATAGAGGCTTTTCCGCTCTATTCTCAGAAGGCACTTGGAACATATCTCTGGGATCTTGACGGGAACAGATTTATCGACTATATGTGCGCTTACGGACCGAATATTCTCGGCTATCACGACCCCGATGTTGATGCTGCGGCGGCAAAGCAGAGAGCTGTTTCTGACTGCACAACTCTTCCAAATACCAAAATGATAGATTTTGCCGAGCTTCTTGTTGAAACCGTGGCGTGTGCAGATTGGGCGTTTTTTGCAAAGAATGGAAATGACGTTACCACTCTTGCCATAATGGCTGCAAGAGCGCATACACACAGAAAAAAGATAGTATTTTTTAAAGGATATTACCACGGAGTTGCTCCATGGACACAGAAAATTGATTATGCGGGCGTTATCGAAGAGGATGTTATGCATAATATTTACGTTGAGTGGAATAATTTTACACAGCTTGAGGAGGTCTTTGAAAAATACAAGGGCGAAATCGCCGCAGTTATCGGTCAGCCTTATATGCACGGCAATTTTATGGATAACTTGCTCCCTGCAGAAGGCTTTTGGCAGTTCGTTAGAAAAAAATGTACCGAGGAGGAAGCTGTTCTCGTCGTTGATGATGTAAGAGCGGGCTTCAGGCTTGACCTCGCAGGCTCCGACCATTATTTCGGCTTTGAAGCTGATATGATTTGCTTCTGCAAGGCACTTGCAAACGGATATAATGTCAGTGCGCTTTGCGGCAAGGATTTTATGAAGAATGCGATTTCTTCGATGTCATATACAGGCTCATATTGGATGAGCGCTGTACCCTTTGCTGCGGGAATTGCCTGCATTGAAAAGATGAAAAAGCTAGATCTTCCGAAAATCCTTATCGAAAAGGGAACAAAGCTCAAAAACGGGCTTGAGGAAGCGGCAAAGGAGTATAATTTTGACCTTCACATAACAGGTGTTCCGTCGCTTTTCTATCTGAGAATTGCAGATGACCCTTCGCTGAAACTTCACCAAGAGTGGATAGCAGAGTGCGTAAAGCGAGGTGTGTTCTTCACAAATCATCATAATCACTTTATAAATTACGCATTGTCCGATGAAGATATTTCCGAAACGGTTGAGATAGCAAAAGAAGCATTTTCCCTTGTCAGGGACAGACATCCACTGTGATTTTTGAAAAAATTTACGAAAGTTGTTGACAAATCAACAAACATGGTGTATAATACACAAGGCGTTGCTTGACAACGATTTTTGTGTGTTATAACGAACGATCAAAGATAATTTTTTGGAGGTTTTTCCTATAATGATAACAGGAAAACAGTTTAAGGATGCGATAATTTCTGCGGCGCACAATATCTGCCGTCAGAAAAAGAGCATAGATGCGCTCAATGTTTTTCCGGTGCCTGACGGTGACACGGGAACAAATATGGCAATGACCATCTCTGCCGCTATTGAAGTCCTTAATGAAATGAATGTTGACGAAAATACAGGTATTGATGAGGTCTCCTCAGCAATAGCTTCCGCACTTCTTCGTGGCGCAAGAGGAAATTCCGGCGTTATTCTTTCACAGCTTTTCCGTGGATTTTCCAATGCCTGCAAGGGCAAGAAGAGCCTTGATTCCACTGATTTTGCAAGCGCACTCGCAAGTGGAGTCGATGCTGCGTACAGAGCAGTGCTTAAGCCCACGGAGGGAACTGTTCTCACGGTTTCAAGAATGGCGGCAGAAGCGGCAGCCATTGCAGCAAAGGACGGTCTTGACAACGTAAGCACTATCGAAGCAGCGATAGAGCAGGGTGAAAAGACTCTTGCTGAGACCCCTGAAATGCTTCCGCAGCTTAAAAAGGCAGGTGTTGTTGACGCCGGCGGAATGGGATATATCGTTATTCTCGAGGGTATCCTCTCATATTTAAAATCGGGCAAGATCATCGAACTCGGCGAAGAGGATGTATTCACCGAAGAAGGTGTTGTTGACCCTGAAGTGATGAGCGAGGAAGAGATAACATTTACTTATTGTACCGAATTTATAGTTGATCGTTCTACTGCGGTGAAGAATGATACTGTGGCTCTCCGCGAATTTCTTTCCTCAATCGGTGACAGCGTTGTTGTTGTTGATGATGATGAGATAATCAAGATACATGTTCATACGGACAGTGTTGGAAGTGCATTTGACGAAGCGTCAAAATATGGTATGCTTGAAAAGATAAAGGTGGAGAACATGAGAGTTCAGCTCCGTGATCGCCTTAAAAAGATTGCAAATAAAGCTAAAAAAGACGATTTTGAACCTGTTGCTCCCGAAAATGATTACGGTATGGTTGCCGTTGCAAACGGAGATGGAATGGTTAATCTCTTTGCTGAGCTTGGATGCGATAAGGTCGTTATGGGAGGGCAGACGATGAACCCCTCAACCGAGGATGTTCTCCGTGCCTGCAATTCTGTGCCGGCTAAGAACGTTTTTGTTTTTCCGAATAATAAGAATATAATTATGGCGGCAGAGCAGGCCGTGACTCTTGCGACCGACAGAAGGATTATCGTTGTTCCCACAAGGACTATTCCGCAGGGAATTTCTGCTGCTCTTAATTTCGATCCTACTCTTGACTGCGATGAGCTTGCGGAGACTATGAAGGCTGCCGCAAAAAATGTTCTTACAGGTCAGATAACCTTTGCCGCAAGAGATTCTGATTTTGACGGCAAGGATATAAAAGAGGGGCAGATACTTGCCATGAACGAGGATAAACTTGCTTTCGTTTCGGAGGATATCAGCTCTGCGGCCCTTGAGCTTGCAAGTGAGATCGCAGACGGTAAGCATCCCGAATTTATTACTCTCTATTATGGAGAAAGTATTGACGAGGCGGATGCTGCGAAGCTTGCGGACTCCATTTCCGAGAGATTTACCGATGCCGAGGTCAATATCGTTGACGGTGGTCAGCCGGTTTATAGCTATATTCTCTCTTTTGAGGGGTAACAAAAAAGTCAAGGCAATGCCTTGACTTTTTTACTTTATGCGTGGACTCTTATCATTTTAATTTGGATTCGATCTCTTCTGCAATTCTGACGGCAGCCATAGCATCTGCTGCATAATGATCTGCGCCGATCATTTTGGCATATTCCTTTGTAAGCACTGCTCCGCCTACGATGATTTTTGTATTCGGGGAGGTTTTTCTTATCAACTTTATTGTTTCCTCCATTGCCGGGACGGTTGTTGTCATAAGTGCGCTGAGACCTACCATAGGAGCAGAAAGCTCTTTGACCTTTTCGGCAATGAGTTCAGCAGGAACGTCCTTGCCCATATCGGTAACGTCAAATCCGTAATTTTCAAGAAGCAATCTTACGATGTTTTTTCCGATATCGTGGATATCTCCGTGAACGGTGGCAATGACAAATGGACTTCTGACATTCTTCTTACCGCCCGCATCGGAGATCAGCCTCTTGTTTACCTGCTCAAATGCTGCTTTTGCCGCCTCTGCGCTCATAAGAAGCTGGGGAAGATAGACTTTTTTCTTTTCAAATCCTTTTCCGACTGTGTCAAGGGCAGGGATTATTTCTTCCGAAACAATTTCAAGCGGTTCACGAGTTTCAAGCATGGCGGCGGTAAGATCTCCCGCTTTTTTTGAAAGACCTTCAATGATAGCATCCTGAAGCGGGGCAGGAGCTTTTTCCTTAGTCTTTGTTCCTTCTGTTGCAGCAGCTGTTGTGGTAATATATTTTTCCGAAAAACTAATATAATCGGTAAAATTTTCATCCATGCCGTGGAGAGCCTTGTGCACATAATATGTACGCATCATTTCTATGGAATATGGGTTCATTATTGCCGCAGAAAGTCCACAGCAAAGTGCCTCGGAGAAGAAAATACTGTTTATGGCGTCTCGTGATGGAAGCCCGAATGAAACGTTTGAAATTCCAAGGGATGTTCTGAAACCGTTTTCATGAAGAAGCCTCAAAGCACCAAGGGTTGCATCTGCCGCCATCGGGTCTGCGCTTATTGCCATTGCAAGGGTATCGAAAATAAGGTCCTTTTTGCCGATGCCGTATTTTTTTGCTTCATCGTATATCTTCTCGGCAATGGCAAATCTGCCCTCCGCCGTGCTTGGAATACCATTTTCGTCAAGGGTGAGACAGATAATTACACCGCCATATTTTTTCGCAAGAGGGAGGATGGCATCCATGCTTTCCTTTTTGCCGTTTACAGAATTTATCATCGCCTTGCCGTTGTAGCGTCTCAACGCATTTTCCATAGCATTGAAATTGGCGGTATCTATCTGCAAAGGAAGCTCGATTATTGCCTGAAGCTCTTTTACGGCATTTATGAGCATTTCACATTCATCAATTTCGGGAAGTCCCACATTGACATCGAGAATATGAACTCCAAGCTCCTTCTGTTTTATTCCTTCTTCAAGAATATAGTTGATATCATTTTCGAGAAGTGCCTGTTTGAAACGCTTTTTGCCTGTGGGATTTATTCTCTCTCCAATGAGTATCGGTTCTTTTCCAATATCCACCGCATGGGTATATGAAGAAACACAGCAGATGTTTTTTTCCTTAATTGCTTTCGGAGTGATATCCCTGCATTTTGATGTAAGTGCTGCAATATGCTCCGGTGTTGTGCCGCAGCATCCGCCTGCAAGTCTGACTCCTTTTTTAACAAGGAGTGCAACGGTTTCTGCAAATTCATAAGGGGGGATATCATAAACTGTTTTTCCGTCTTTTATCAGGGGCATTCCTGCATTTGGCTTCATAAGCACTGGTATGGATGCGCGTTCGAGATATTTTTCCATTATTGGTGTCAGCTTTTCGGGACCAAGGGAACAGTTTACTCCGATGGCATCTGCGCCCATGCCCTCTAGCATTGCTACCATTGCCTCGGGAGATGCGCCTGTCATCAGCTTTTCGTCCTCGCCATAGGCATTTGAAACGAAAACGGGTAGTGAAGAACATTCCTTTGCCGCAAGAAGCGCAGCCTTTGTTTCATAACTGTCATTCATGGTTTCTATGAAGATGAGGTCAACACCGTTTTTAACTCCGAGTCTTACGGTTTCGGAAAAGGCACTTACGGCGTCCTCAAAATCAAGGTCTCCGTAGGGCTTTAACAGCCTTCCAAGAGGGCCGATATCGAGAGCGATGAATTTCTCTCCATTATTTTTTGTGCTTTCCCTTGCAGCCTTTGCGTTCCTTACTGCCGCAGAAATGATGCCTTCAAGTTCTTTTCCGTCAAATTTTAATGGGTTTGCGCCAAAGGTATTTGTGCTTATTATGTTGCTTCCAGCATCAAAATATGCTCTGTGTATATTCTCTATAAGATCAGGACGGCTGATGTTGAGTCTTTCGGGAAGCTCTGATGTATCATATATTGCACGCTGGAGCATAGTGCCCATTCCTCCGTCAAGGAATGTTACATTGCTTTTTATATATTCTAAGATATTCATGGCTTTTTATCTTCCTTTTTCGGTTTTGTCCGTATTTTATGTTAAAGTACGCTGCTCTCTGCTCCCATAATATACGGATATACTTCCTATTATAGCACGAAAAGAGCGTAATCGCAA
>JAZUPD010000024.1:0-4627 GCA_045604985.1 Eubacteriales bacterium | reverse complement strand
ACATTTTCGCCAATTTTAGTAGGTTTGGAAGAATTTTTGTGAATTATTTCGGCTGTTTTTTGAAAAAATAGCACTTGACAAGCTCCGAGGTAAATATTATTTACTAGGCGTATGAAAAAAACGACCACATCAACGCATCTTCATCCATCCAATTATTTGTTAATAATGCACAATTTTTGACTCGAATTTTCTACACATATACAAAATGCACAAAAATAGTAAAAATTCCATTTTCGGCACAAAAAAAGTAAACGGGCGGTCGCCGCTTTTACATTTATTTACATTTATGTTTAATTATGCAATCGACTTTTTTCGAGTACGCAATGTGTTAAATACTTTCGGAAAAATTCTCTTAAAATTTATCAAAAATGCGGTTGACTTTATGGTAAATAGCGGTTATAATATGTATGTGAAAAGTTGCGGCAAATTTTTCAATTTTAACCGCAGACAAAAATATAAAAATCAGAGAGGTATCCACTATGTATCGTATTGGTATCGACCTTGGCGGCACGAATATCGCCGCAGGTATCGTAAATTCAGATTTTAAGATCATTGCAAAGGAAAGCGTTCCCACTGTCGTAACAGAGGGTGCAGACAAGGTTGCTAAGGACATTGCAAATCTTTGCAAGAAGATCACTGCTGACAAAGGCATAGACATGAGCGAGATCGAATCTATCGGAGTTGCTTCACCCGGAATTGCAAACAGTCGAGACGGCGTTGTTGAATATGCAAACAACCTTCCCTTCAGAAAATTCCCCATATGCCCTCTTATTTCCGAACTCACAGGAGTTAAGAGTGTTCATGTTGAAAACGACGCAAACGCTGCCGCTTGGGGAGAGGCTATTGCAGGTGCAGCAAAGGGTACTTCAAATTCCGTAATGATAACACTTGGCACAGGTGTCGGTGGCGGCATTATCATTGATAATAAGGTTTATTCAGGCTTTAACTTTGCGGGAGCAGAACTCGGACACATCGTTATAGAGCATATGGGTAAGCAGTGCTCCTGCGGCAGAAAAGGATGCTGGGAAGCATACAGTTCCGCAACAGGTCTTATCAAGATGACAAATGAAAAGATCGAGGAATGTGAGAAGGCAGGCGTTCATACCGTTATGAGCGACATTGCAAAAGAGCATGGCAAGGTCAGTGGCAGAACCGCATTTATGGCAATGAATAAGGGTGATAAGGCAGCGAAAGAGGTAGTTGATACCTACATCGCATATCTTGCAACGGGACTTGCAAACATCGTTAATATCTTCCAGCCCGAGGTGGTTTCCATAGGCGGCGGAATTTCAAACGAAGGCAAGGCCCTCATTGATATGCTCGAGCCCCTTATAAAAAAGGAAACGTACGGCGGCGGTGTTGTTAAAGCAACCGAGCTTCGCATTGCAAAGCTCGGAAACGACGCAGGCATCGTTGGTGCGGCAACTCTCGGAATATAATTTATAGCGAAATATTAAGGTCAAGGTTCATTTGAGCCTTGACCTTTTTATCATAAAAAACAATTATGAACAGTAAATTATATTTGCCCCCTTGGGAAGCTGTCCCGAAGTAACTGTGAGGTGTCGGCACAAAGTACCATAAACATTAAAAAAACGCCCATGAGGGGATACCCCTCATCCGTCGGCTTCGTCGCCACATTCCCCTAAAGCGGAAGTCAAACTGTTCGATAAATTACTGTTTAACATTTTCCAAACTTCAAAAAAACTGCAAGGCATTTGGAAAAGCTCCAAAACGCCCTGCAGTTTTTATTCATCAAAGTGCCTACGCCTTATTTTTTAATCAGCGCACATACTATCTTCCAGATTTTTTCAAAAGATGCAAGATCGAGAGCCTCATCGGGCGAATGGATATCTCTCATACCGGGTCCGATGGAGATTATATCCATATCAGGAATATGAGATTTTATAATTCCACATTCAAGTCCCGCATGAATAACCGTTACGGACGGCTCCTTCTCGTTCATTTCTCTGAAAATACCTAGATATTTTTCACGGAGCGGAGATATCTTTGCAAATTCCCATCCGGGATATCTTCCCATCTGCTCTGCCCTGCCGCCAAAAATCTTTGCAAGACCTTCAATTTCTGCGGCAGCAAAATCAAGCTGGCTGTCGATTGCGCTTCGAGCCGAGAAAATAAAATTCACCTTATCTTCCTCGGTGGAAATTATACCGAGATTCCTTGAAAATTCAACCAGCCCCTCAATATTTGTGCTAATCTCAAGAACGCCGTTCTGTACAGATGCAATAAATGAAATTATACGGTCGGTGCTATCCCTATCCGCCATTTTTTCACATTTTTGACTCTCTTCCCATATCATAAAGAAGCCTCTATCCTCGTCCGAAAGCTCATTTTTGATCTCGCAAGAAATTTTTTCAAATATCTCGCCAAATTTTTTAACATCCGAAACAGAAACGGTGGCTGCTGCCTCTCTCGGAATAGCATTATCCTTGCTTCCGCCTTCGATAGAAACAAGATTGAGCGGACAAACCGATCCGATCTGCAAAAGAACCCGTCCCAGAAGCTTATTTGCATTTGCTCTGCCCGAATTTATATTTGCTCCGCTATGACCGCCCATAAGACCACCAAGAGATATCCTCACAGCAGTGCCGCCGAATTTGCAATATGAAATGGGCAGTATAACCTTATGGAAATTGCCGCCTGCACATCCAACAACGACTTCATCTTCGTCCTCTGAATCAAGATTTACCATTCTTCTCGCCCTAACAATAGAATAGTCAAAAGCCTTTGCACCGTCAAGTCCCGTTTCCTCCTCGACCGTAAAAAGACACTCTATCGTAGGATGATCGGGACATTCCCCGTCAAGAAGAGCGAGCATAATGGCGACTGCAACTCCGTTGTCTGCACCGAGAGTTGTACCTCTAGCACGCAAAAAACCATTTTCATCAATATAAATATCTATGGCATCTCGGGTAAAATCGAAAACCACGTCGCCGTTCTTCTCGCAAACCATATCGGTATGTCCCTGAAAGAGCATGGCCGGCTCGTTTTCGTAACCTTTTGCAGCTTCCTTGCGAACGAAGACATTGTTAACTCTGTCACGGATGCAAAAAAGTCCTCTTTCAGCAGCAAAATTCTCTATCCATTGCGCTATGGCTTCTTCATTTCCAGAGCCTCTGGGGATTTTTGTTATCTCCTCAAAAAAGTAAAAGAGTTTTTCTGGCGAATATCCCTTTATAACAGATGGTTTCATAAATTCCTCCATATCAAACGGCGCAGTTTTCTGCGCCGTTTTATTTGTTAATATTTCTGCTGTCTGCGAGACAGATTAAGTGCACCGTTTGGAAGAACGGCAATATTATCAAGGGATTTTCCCGTTCCAATGGCAACGCACTGAATGGGGTTTGGTGCTACCCTTGTGGGGATTCCCGTGATATGTGTAATAAGCTTGTCAAAGCCCCAGAGAAGGCTTCCGCCACCCGTCATCACAATGCCGTTATTGAGAATATCGCCAACAAGCTCGGCAGGTGTACGCTCGATAACGGAGCAGATGGAATCGAGAATACTGGAAATAGGATCGGCAAGTGCCTCAAGCATCTCCTGCGAGCTTATGGTTATCATTCCGGGAAGTCCCGTTTCAAGACTTCTTCCCTTAACATTCATAAACTGCGCCTCGTTATGCGGATAGACAGCACCTATCTTACACTTGATCGCCTCTGCCGTGCGTTCTCCCACAAGCATATTATATTTTCTTCTTACGTATCTTATGATAGCCTCGTCAAATTTGTCTCCCGCGACCTTTATAGATTCGGAAACAACAACATCATTAAGTGAGATCACCGCAATATCGGTAGTTCCGCCACCTATATCGACCACCATATTTCCGCTTGGTGCCGCAATGTCGATTCCCGCACCGATGGCAGCCGCAACAGGCTCCTCGATAAGGTGTGTCTGTCTTGCCCCCGCCGCAGTTGCCGCATCAATAACGGCTCTCTCCTCAACCTCAGTAACTCCGCTGGGTATACACACCATAACTCGAGGTCTGAAAACAAATCCGCCGCAAGCCTTTTTTATAAAATACTGGATCATCTGCAAAGTTACATCATACTGGCTGATAACTCCGTCTCGCAGAGGTCTTATCGCCAAAATGTTACTCGGAGTTCTCCCGAGCATTGCCTGTGCGGCTCTGCCGACCTTTATCATCTTTCCGGTGTTCGTTTCTATAGCAACGACCGAGGGCTCGTTTATCACTATTCCCTTACCCTTTACATAGACAATAACCGAGGCAGTTCCAAGGTCTATACCTATATCTTTTGTTAAAAACATTTTTTCTCACCTATCTGCAAATTTTCTTTTAAAAATACCTATTCCATTTTATTATACAAGATATAAACGAAAAAATCAAGACCAAAAGTCGATATTTTGAAATAATTTTATTTATCCATGTTTTTTGCAGTGCTTTTTAATAAAACGATCTTTGTTTTTAGGGATTCTACTTTCAATTTTCTAAGAGCTGCTTTTTTATATCCGCTAATAAAACAACGAGAAAACTGCATTTTCATTTATGTCTCATCAACCGGATATTATCCATCAGAACAGCTTTTTGTGCAAGATGCTGATTTCCTTTTTTATAAAAAATTTTTGCCTTTTCAAAAAAATATTTTTCCAC
>JAZUPD010000023.1:0-2329 GCA_045604985.1 Eubacteriales bacterium | reverse complement strand
GCAAAGGGAAGGATAGCGGAAGCAACACTTACCGCAAGATATCCGATAGGCGTTCCCGCAACCTCAACGAGTCCCGTTATCATTGCGCATATGAATGTCTTTTTGGGAGAAACGCCTGCGGCGAGCATCGGACCTATTATGACCATTCCCTCGGGGATGTTCTGTAGTGCGATACCTCCCGCAATTATAAGAGCCTGTGAAGTATCACCCGCACCAAAGCCGACACCCGCCGCAATTCCCTCGGGAAGATTATGTATAGCGATCGCAGACACAAATAGAAGCACTTTGCCAATATCAGCATTATTATGTGCCTCGTTCTCGCTTCCGACCATCTTGTGAAGATGCGGAATAAGCTTATCAACGAGATTGAGGCAAAATGCACCTACAAAGATTCCTGTGACAGTATATATAAGTCCGTATTTTCCACCGTAATCGAGAGATGGAATTACTAGTCCCAGTACCGCTGCTGCAAGCATAACTCCCGCCGCAAAGGAAAGAACAAGGTCGGAAAATTTATGGGATGTTTTTTTGAAAGCAAAGCCTATAATTGCGCCTATGACGGTCGCTCCGCCCACACCAAGCGCCGTAAGAATAACAAGCTCCATATTTTTCTCCTTTGAAAATTTCTCATTAAGTTTTTGATAAACAAGGATTTATCGGTTATCCCAAACGAGAGCGGTGGTAGATCCACATTAAAAATCGAGGCTGAGCCATCGGCTCAGCCTTTTTCAAGGTCTACGCCTTGCTGAACATATCCTTGCCTACTCCGCAAAGCGGGCAAGCAAAATCTGCGGGAAGATCGTCAAATTTGGTTCCGGGTTCTATGCCGTACTCCGGTGCTCCCTTCTCCTCATCATATTCCCATCCGCAAGCGTCACATACGTACGTCATGTCTTTTCCTCCTCAAAATTAAAAATCAATTATTATTTTATCTCCTCAAAGTCTGCAACTCCATGCTTGCAAAGAGGACAAATAAAATCGTCCGGAAGCGTTTCGCCCTCATAAACATATCCGCAAATGGTGCAGACATATCCCTTTTTGCCCTCAGTGTCGGGCTTGGGCTTAACATTTTCAAAATAATAAGAATATGTCATAGTATCTCTATCCGAAATAACTCTTGCCTCGGTAACGGAGCAGATAAACATTCCATGTGTATCAAAGTCAACATACTGCTCAACCTTCAGCGACATAAAGGAATTGATATATCTTGGCAGGAACACAAGCCCGTTATCCGAGCGGAGAGGCTCGCAATTTGCAAATTTATCGGTATTTCTTCCGCTTACAAAGCCAAAAGCCTCAAAAACGGCAAAGGGAGCATCCTCCGTAAGGCAATTTATATTCATAATGCCCGTCTGCTTTATGACATGGTGAGAATAATTCTCCTTATTTATGGTGACCGCTATTCTGTTAGGAGTGTTTGTGACCTGTGTAACGGTATTTACTATAAGTCCGTTGTCCTTTCTGCCGTCATTTGAGGTAACCACATAAAGACCGTAACCGATCTTAAAGAGAGCGGTCATATCGTTCTTGTTTGCATTCTCAGAGCTTTGTGCGATATAATCTTTACAAAGCTCGTCCGCAAGAGCGCACAGCTGAGCAGTGCTATCCTCATTAAGAGCAGAAATGATCTTAACAGTCGTATCGGCATAGATAAGATTCTTGCATTTTTCAAGCATTTCTCGCATAACCTTTGCCGCAAGAGGAGCCCAGCTTCCATTTTCGATAAAAGCAACCGTTCTATTACTGAAATTACGCTCTGTCAAGTTATCTATAAATTCCCGCATAAATGGGAAAATCTCCGCATTATATGTGGTGGTTGCAAAAACGATCTTACTATATCTGAAGGCATCCTCAACAGCCTCTGCCATGTCGCATCTTGCAAGATCATTCAAAACCACCTTGGGGCAGCCGTTTGCCTTCAATTTTTCAGCAAGCTGAAGCACAGCCTTTTTTGTATTGCCGTAAACAGAGGTATATGCAATAACTATTCCCTCTTCCTCGGGCTGGTAGCTTGACCATGTGTTATAAAGGTCGAGATAATAGCCGAGGTCTTCATTCAGAACAGGCCCGTGAAGGGGACATATGATCGAAATATCGAGTTTCAACGCCTTTTTGAGCAGTGCCTGAACCTGTGCTCCGTATTTTCCAACGATTCCGATAAGTCGGATCGTAGCCATGTCGTTCTGTGTGCCAAGGAGTTGATTTATGACATTGTCTTCCTAAGACCGCTTGGCCTCCGACTTAGGGGACATATGATCGAAATATCGAGTTTCAACGCCTTTTTGAGCAGTGCCTGAACCTGTGCTCCGTATTTTCCAACGATTCCGAT
>JAZUPD010000022.1:0-53421 GCA_045604985.1 Eubacteriales bacterium | reverse complement strand
AAAGAAGATAGATACACCTCACTTTATGCTACCTCAAGAGATTACCATTTGTATTTTTCCAAACTTTTTGAGTGCTTGATACCAAAGCTGAAAAAGCAATATCCGAGAGGTATTTTTGCGGGGTTTTCCGACCACTCGCCAATTGACGAGGTACATGCTGCAGCTGCAAGCGGTCTTGGTATCATCGGAAAAAACCATATGCTTATCACAGAAAAATATTCATCTTTCGTCTTTATCGGAAGTATCATTACGGATATTCCCTGTGATACTGTATATGAAGAACCGAAGAAATGCGAGGACTGCGGAAGATGCAAGACTGCTTGTCCGTGTGGGCTTGACAGAGAAAAATGCATCTCGGCTATCTCTCAGAAAAAAGGCGGGCTTTCTGAATGTGAAAAAAATGTACTTATTTCATCAGGCACGGTATGGGGCTGTGATATTTGTCAGCTATCTTGCCCTCATTCGGTAGGCATTTGCGAAACAAAAATCCCCTTTTTCTTTGAAAAACGCATCCCAAAGCTGACACGAGACATAATAAATGATATGAATGATGAAGAATTTTCCTCTCGTGCATATTCATGGCGTGGCAGAAATACTATCCTTCGAAATCTTGATTTATTTGAGAACGGAGAAAAAAATGAGCAATCATGATTTAAGCGAAAAAGATCGTTTAAAGGAAGAAAACAGGCGGCTCTGTGAAAAAATAAAAAAACTCCAGGGCGAACTCGACCGTTTGCACTCGGATATGGGAATTGAGATGGCAGATGATGATATTTCAAAGCACTGGCATCACAGATATCAAGTTTCTTCACTGATGAGTGCAAAAAGTTATCCGAGATATTCTGCAAAACTTATCAGAAGCACGTCTGCCTGGAGCTTTGCAAGCAAGGGTATGAAATATTTCAGAAGATTCAGGCTTCTTTCTGTTCTTCTAAAATGGATAACCAGGCTCGTGGTGCTTGCAGAATCGGGAGTTGCACTGGTGGCTTCACTTTCCGTTTTTCTCGTAGCACTGCCATTTCTGCTGATACTTGCAATATTCAGCCTTACCGCCGCACTTTTCAGAAGGCGAAGCGTTTTGAAAGAGCTTAAAAAAAAGCTGAAGGATAAAAAAGTCTTTATTCTATTTGCTTCGAGAGAGCAAATGAAAAGAGAAAACAGCGAAAAAGGTTATTTTTATTTAAACGCAAGAAATCTAGCATCAGGCGACTCTGCCGTCGTCGTGGTGTCTCCCTTTTTCTTCTCAAAAAAGGGTTTTGAAAAAACAAATTTTTATGTTACGGCAAGAGAAGAAGAAGAAAATATCTATCTTGTACGAAAAATATTTTTCTTTATACTTCGCAGAAAGGTTATTGAAAAGGTTACAAGCGATCATATAATAATGTTTTAGGAGATAAATTATGCTAAAGCTTATTCTTGGCGGTGCGGGAAGCGGAAAAACTACCCTCATCACCGAAATGATAAAAAAGGATATCGAGGAAGGAAAATGCGCCATTCTTCTTGTACCCGAGCAGGAGACTGTGGCAAGAGAGAAGGCGATGCTGGGTGTTCTCCCCCCGTCGGCACAGCTTTCCTTTGAGGTGTTAAATTTTACCCGTCTTGCTAACAGCGTTTTCAGAAAATATGGCGGACTTACTTATAATTATGTTACCGGCGGTGTAAAGGCACTTGCCATGTGGAATATCCTTCGCTCCCTCTCGCCTCTTCTTTCCGAATACGGTGCGCTTGGCAGAGACAATACCTTTTCTTCCGTCATGCTCTCTCAAATCGAGGAATTTAAAGCATACGGAGTTTCGCCCACAGCTCTTGAAAGAGCGGCAAATACGGCAGAAGAAAAAAGCAGAATAAAGGCAAAGCTTTCGGATATGGCTCTCATATATTCTGCATACTCCGCATCCCTTGAGGGCTTCGGCATGGGCGACCCGTCTGACGATGTGGGGAAACTTGCAAAAAAGCTTGAAAAGCACCGTTTCTTTGACGGTGTGAGCGTTTATATCGACTCCTTTACAAGCTTTACCCGCTCCGAAGAAAACGTTATATTTGAAATATTAAGACAAGCGGAAAACACCGCTATTTCTCTTTGCATAGAGGGTGACAGTGGCAGCGGTGCTCTTCAATTTGAATGTGTGTTACAAACACTAAAAAAGATCGAAAGGCTTGCCGAAAAATCTGATGTGATCCTCGAAAAGGAGATCCTTTCCGGCAACAAAAGAACAAAAGAGGCTGCGCTCATGCGACTTTGTCGAGACATCTGGCGCTTTGATGCAGAGCCGTCGTCAGAAAAGGACTGCGGATGCGTCCGCCTCATAAAATGCACGAATATTTATGAGGAAGCGGAGGCTGTAGCCGCCTGCGTTTCCGAGCTTGTTCAGAGTGGCATGAGATATAGAGATATCGTAATTCTCGCCAGAAATGTGGGAAGCTACGAGGGAATTATCGACAGTGCCCTTGAAAAAGCAGATATACCTTATTTCATGTCAAAAAGCACCGATGTTTCCGCCATGCCGCTTGCAAAGCTTCTTCTTTGCGCTCTGCGAATAAAAAACAATGGATGGAAAACAGAAGATGTCATAACTTATCTCAAAACAGGTCTTACGGGACTTGACGAGCGAGAGAGCGACCTTTTTGAGCAATATATCTGGAAATGGAGCATAAAAGGAAATGCTTTTCTTGGCGATGACTGGACGATGGATCCATTTTCATATTCATCCGTCCCCTCAAAGGAGGGAGCAGAAGTCCTCGCCACCGTAAACAAATGCAAAAAGGCACTTACAGATCCTCTTCTGAAGCTTTTCAGCACTCTTGATGAATCGGAAAGCAATAAAGAGATGTGCACAGCCCTCTTTACATATATGGAAGATCTTTCGCTTGCCGAGCAAATGAAGAAATTTTCAGACGTCTGTCTTTCCAGAGGAGACAGGCAATCCGCTGACGAGTCACTGCGCCTTTACAACACCATTCTTGACGTGCTTGAAATAATAGCATCATATGAAAATGACGATGGAAGATATGAAAGCTCGGATTTTGAACAGGCACTGCGGATAGTTCTTGCCGAAGCAGAGCTTGGCTCTATCCCTACCTCATGCGATGAAGTGATAGTCGGGTCCGCCGCGCTTCTCAGAGCAGACAATCCCAAATGTGCCATCCTTATCGGTGTCAACGACGGAATTTTTCCCGAAAATTCAAAGGGCAACACGATGCTCACAGACGAGGACAAGCTTTTTCTCTCGGAAAACGGCATCGAGCTTTCACAGAATAACGAAGAAAACGCCGCAGAGGAGCTTTTCTATTTCTACCGTGCTATATCCGCTCCATCGGAGAAGCTTATTATGACATATTCAGCCTCCGAGCTTCAGGGCGGCAAGCAGATGCACCCGTCGCTTGCTTTTAACCGCACAGCCCATTTGCTCGGACTTAAAGAAATAGATTATGCTTCCATCCCATACCGTAACAAGCTTTGGAGCAAGAAGGTAGCCTTTGAATATTCCGCCATGGCAGATGGCGTCGATGGTGAGGCTCTCCGCCGCTATTTCTCCGAGGACGAGGAATATTCCGCCCGATTCGAATCCCTTTATACTCCCATTGGCGAGAGAAAATGCACCGTCCCCAAGGAGATAAGTGAGCTTGTTTTCGGGAAAAAGATAAATTTTTCTCCATCAGCACTTGAAAGATACGTCAAATGCCATTTCGATTATTGGTGCAAATACATTCTCAAACTTCGTCCCGATGAAAAAAATGTTTTTTCGATAAACGATACAGGTTCTCTTGTTCACACCCTTATCGAGCAATTTGTAAAATCCGTTACTGATGAGAATGGATTCAATGCGGAAAAGGCAGAAAATGAGTCAGAGGATCTTATAAAGAAACTCATGGAGCTTTATATCGAGGAAAACATCCCCGAAAGTGATGCTAAAAAAGAGCAGGTCGCCCACAGTCTGAACAAACTTAGACATCTTACCAGACTTATTGCAAAAAACATCACCAACGAGCTTAAAACCAGCAAATTCACCCCTCGATTTTTTGAACTTGAGATAAATGCAGACAAACCGGAGGCGATATCCCCACTCGTCTTAAATCTGAAAGATGGTACAAAAGTCTCAATAAAGGGTTTTGTTGACAGAGTTGACATTTGGGAAGACGGAGAGAACACCTATGTGAAGGTCGTCGATTATAAAACAGGTTCAAAGGAATTCAGGCTCGAAGATATAGAGGATGGGCTTAATCTCCAAATGCTGCTTTATCTTTTCAGCATATGTTCCGATCAGAGAAACAAATCAAGGCTTAACTGCCGCGGCAATCTAAAAGAAGCGGGAGTCGTTTATCTCAGCTCAAAAATCTCGGGAATCACCGAAAAGAGCGACGCAAATGAAGACGACATCCAAAAGGATGCAGAGGAAAAGCTTACGAGAAGCGGTATAATCCTTGCAGACGAGCGTGTAGAAAAAGCTATAAATGAGGACATAAAATATGTTATGTCGGGCTACGGCGGCAGAAAAAAGAAGAAAAAAGAAGTGTGCTTTAAAACGGAAGAAGAATTTGCCTCTATAAAGGACGCAGCAATGCGTACGTTGACCTCTGTTTTCTCAGAGCTTAGAGGCGGAAATGCCTCCATCGAGCCAAAAAAGCATGACGGGAAAGTGCCTTGCGAATATTGCGATATGAAGGCGGTATGCCGCAATGCTCATATCAAGGCAGAATATGAAAATGACGAATATACCGAAGGAGGTGACCTTTGATGGCTGATTTTACCCCGGCACAGCTAAGTGCCATAAACACAAGCGGAAAGACCATTCTGGTTTCTGCCGCTGCAGGCTCGGGAAAGACCACAACACTTACCGAGAGAATAATCAGGCGTCTAACGGATGAAAAAAATCCCGCAGATATCAGCCGTTTTCTAATCGTCACCTTTACAAAAGCGGCGGCGGCAGACCTGAAAAGCAAGATCTCAACCGCCCTTGGAGCAGAGCTTGCAAAAAATCCCGCAAGTCGCCATCTCCAAAGGCAGATGATAAAGCTTGGAAACGCCGATATCTGCACCATCGACTCATTTTATCTCAGCGTTGTCAAGAGTAATTTTGAGCTTCTTTCTCTGCCCGCAAGAACGACAATGATGGACGAGAGTGAGCTTGCAGCGATCAAGGTTCGAATAATGGACGAGGTAATTGAAGATTTTTATGAAGAAAAAAAGGAGGCATTCCGCCCTCTTATGGACTGCTTTATGGGTTCAAGAGGTGTTTTCGATTCACAGGAGCCGCTGATAAAGCTTCATAATACCCTCAGCGGATATCCGGATTTCCTTGAATTTCTCCGCAAAAATGGAGAGGAACTGAAAAGGGAGGCTTTTCTGCCCTTTTTCAGTTCCCGCGCCGGAAAATGTATCGCCGAATACTGTATTAAATTCTTTGACCACTGCGAAAAGATTTATGCAGACGCTCTTGCCGAGATAAAGAGTGACGACGCCGCATATGCAGCATACGGCCCTGCATTTACATATGACATTAACCACTTCACAAAGACGAAGGAAGCCATCCTTTCGGGAGATTATTCCGAGAGTGCAAAGCTTTTCCAAAATTATTCAAAGCTTTCGCTAAAAAGTCTAAAAAATTGCAGTGATACCCTGGAGCAATTCAAGGAGCTAAGAGCGAAGCTTTATAAGGATTATGAAAAATTGGGCAACGAATTTTTCTCATATTCCGAGAAAACTCTTTCGTCCGATACCATTAAAACAAGCAAGCTTTGCATGATGCTTTATGAACTTCTATGTGAATTTGAAAAGCGTTTTTCAATGGAAAAACGAAGCCGTATGTCATGCGATTTTACCGATAACAAACGCTTTGCTCTTAAGCTTTTCCTTGACAAAGAAGGAAACCCAACAGAGCTTGCAAGAGAATATTCAAAAAAATACGATGAAATCTATATTGACGAGTATCAAGACACGGATATCGTTCAAGACAGGATCTTTGATGCCATCTCAAACGGTAAAAACAGATTTATGGTCGGTGATATCAAGCAAAGCATCTACCGCTTCAGAGGCGCAAAGCCCTCCGTTTTTGCAGATTATAAAAACTGCTTTCCTCTCCTTGGAGTTTCAGAGGGAAACGATAGCTGCGCCATATATATGTCGGAAAATTTCAGATGCGACAATACAGTTATCAAGGTAACTAACCTTATCTGTGGATATATTTTCAGAAAAGGCCCAAACAGCATAGGATATATCGACAGCGACGACCTTGTTTTCGGTAAAACAATAAAGCCCGAGGGTAGAAGCATAAAAAAAGCCGAGCTTTCAGTGATCCGTGCTTATACAAAGACAGCTCTTGACAAAATGACAGATGAGGAAAGAGCGGAAAACCGGGGAGACGGAGGCGAGCTTGAGGTTCGATATGTCGTCTCAGAGATCGCAAGGCTTCTTAGCGACCCAGAGGAAAAATGTGAGCAAGGGGGCGAGCTACGCCGTCTGCGTCCTTCGGATATCGCCATTCTCACAAGAGGAAATGCCGCCGCAAATGCCTTTGCAAAGGCTCTTTTGGATGTCGGCATTCCATGTTCCGCAAGAACGACTGTCAATTATTTCGAGAATCCGGAGGTTCTTCTTATAATGAGTCTCCTGAACGTTATCGACAATCCTCAAAAGGACGTTTATCTTGCGGGAGTTCTCCGCTCTCCGCTTTTTGGATTCGACATGGGCGACCTTATAATGATACGAAAGTTTGCAAGCGAGAGCGGCTCGCTCTTTGACGATCTTGTTTACGCTTCAAAAGACGCACCGGACGCTTCTCTGCGAAAAAAAATATTGTTTTTCCTCTCAAAGCTTGAGCTTTACCGACACATGGCAAGACTTTTACCCATAGATAAGCTTTTGCACTATCTCTATTCAGACACTCTTATCCTCTCATATGTAGGTGGAGATGGGGAAAACGATGATATGTCGATCTCAGAAAGGCGCGCAAATCTTTTGCTTCTATATGATTATGCAAGACGCTATGAAGCAGGCTCATATAAGGGACTTTACAGCTTTATAGGTTATGTAAATGACATCATCGAATCAAAGCAGATCGTGGAGCCACCCGCAACCTCCGGCACTTCAAATGTGGTAAACGTTATGACGATACACAATTCCAAGGGTCTTGAGTTTCCCGTTTGCTTTGTCTCATATGTTCAAAAGCCCATGCGAAATACCAAAACAAAGGTAAATATTGAATTTGATAATGACATGGGGATCGGCTTAAAATTCGGAACGGAAAGCGGATTTGCAACAATAGAAAACGCTATTCATCGTTCACTTGTTCTGAAAAACGAAGGTGAAGAAATCGAAGAAGAAATGCGTATCCTCTATGTTGCTATGACCCGCGCCCGCGAAAGGCTTTATCTTACGGGGCATGTGCTCAGCGACACATGGGAGCATAAAGCACATCTGAGAGCAAAATATGCGGATGAATATTCCATCATGAAATGCTCCTGCTATCTGGATTTCATTGCCACGGCATATAATGCAATGAATGATGAGGATAAGGAATTTCTCACGGTCAAAAAAATCCTGCCAAGGGATATCCCGCTCGCCAAAGATATAAGATATGACAGGGACGAGGATACAGCAGAGCCAAAAAATGAAGAAAAAGAAGTAAATGAGCCCTTTGAACTTTTCAAGGATCGCTTTGAATTTGAATATGAATATTCACATCTTTCAAGACTTCCCGCCAAGCTTTCGGTTTCAAAGCTTTTCCCCAGAGTCCTTGACGATACTGATGAAGATCTCGGAAATGAGCTCACGAGCCTTCGGGAAAAGCCCGCATTTCTCTTGCCCGAAAAAGAAAAAGCGTCGGGAGCGGAGAGGGGTACGGCAACTCATACGTTTATGCAGTTCTGCGATTTTGAAAGGGCCGAGGAAAACGGAATAAATGAGGAGCTTGCTCTGCTATGCGAGAGGAACTTCATTACAAGGGAAAGTGCGGCTCTTGTGAGCATCTATCAGCTGAAAAAATTCTTCGAAAGCAGATTTTATAAAACTTTGAAGAACACTATACAAGACGGCGGCAAAATGTGGAGAGAGCAAAGATTTAACATCGAAATGCCCGCTTCACTTTTCACCCAGGATGAGGGTTTCAAATCAAAAATAGAAGACGAAAAGATCACGGTACAGGGAATTATTGACCTTATTTTCATAACGAAGGACGGAAAAATAACTCTTTGCGATTACAAGACCGATCATCTTACGGCAGATGAGCTTACTTCCCCCAGCCTTGCTGCAAAAATGCTTTCCGAAAGGCATGGCACACAGCTTTCATATTATAAGGAAGCAGTAAAGCAAATATTTGGCAGAGAGCCGAGCAGAATTTGCATTTATTCCCTTCCACTCGGAGAAGCTGTTGATATTGATATTTAAAACACAAGAAATGAAGGATTTAAGTCAAAAACGGCTTAAATTCTTCATTTTTTCAATAAATAGGCAAGGTTTACTGGCAGGAGTACTTATGTGAAAAATTTGTGTCAAGTGCTTTCCTCAGGCAAATGCAAAATGCACTCATGTTGCGGGGACTTAGCTTTTTCTGAGGGAGAGTAAGGTTTTTCTTCATCAAAACTCCACGGAAAAAATCTCTTCCTTTATTGTGAAGCAAAAAAACGGGGCTGAGTTGTTACTCAGCCCAACCATCATTATATTCAATTTTCATACTTACCACCCGGTACAAATTCACATATAAGCGATTCCTCAGGCAAATAAATTCTGTCAAGAGGTTCAAACTGCTCAAGAGCAGAAATTATTATATCAATATAATCTCCCGAGATCTCACCTCTTGATGCTTCAATGGCACTCATCGCAAATGGCTTCATAATGGCAAGCTCATAGCTATGGAAGGTATTGATCACAAAATCAGACTCACCTCTGAAAGGATATAAATATTTATCCTCACCCCTAAGAACACTGTTCCATCTTTCGAGTGTTGATGCCGCACTTGTTCCTCTATATATCGAATCTCTCGTCATTCTTCTGATAAATCTTATCTTTCTGCCCGAAAGGATCCGAATATCTCCATCATTTATATTGGTCGAAACGCTTATAAACATTTTTATAATACGGTCACTCTCAAGTCCTCTTGTGATAATAGGATTAAGAGCATGAAGCCCCTCCATTATCACAATATCTCCCTCTTTGATCCGAATAGGCTCCGCTAAAACAGATGAAGCACCCTGCTCAAAATTGTATTTTGGTAAATACACTGTCTTTCCTGAAAGAAGCCCCTTGATACATTCTCTCATCTTATCAATATGGAGTGCATCAACAGATTCGTAATCTTTAAGTCCTTTGTCATCAATGGGATAATGAGGGTCATTCTTATCCCTATAGAAATCGTCAAGTGAAATTATTATTGCTCTATGTCCTTTATTAAGCAAAATATCGCACATAATATTTGCGGTAGTGGTCTTCCCGGAGCTGCTGGGGCCCGCAAGAAGAAGGATATTTGCTTTTCTTCTTTCAAGCTCGGCAGTTACCGCCTCTATTGCCCCAACATATTTCATATCGGACTCTTTTATACACCGAATCGGGTCTGTTTTTAATAGTTCCTTCAATAAATCCAGCTGTATCTCAGCCAAAAAATTTTCCCCTTTCGTTTCAAATGTTTGTTTTGTTTATGTTTGGGTCAGAATAGTTATCTGTGGAAAAACTAAGCCGCTCCTCTGCGTTTCTCCTTATAATAGAATTATGAGAATTACGCATTATCGGCATATATCTATCCTCAGAGATCACGAAATGCTCTGTAAGATTTATGCCAAGACAGCCTAACCCTTCCAAGATCATCGCCGTCGTTCTTATATCATCCTCGCTTGGAATAACCGTCCCCGATGGATGATTATGAGCAATAATGACATTGGCGGCATTATTTTCAAAGGCAAACTGATAGATTTTTTTAAAATCAAAGGAAGCAGAATTTATCGTTCCTTCAAAGATCATTTTGCAAGAGATAAGACACATTGAATTATCGAGAAGCATAACGAATACTTTTTCTTTCCCTTCTCCAAAGAAAAGATGAGTAAAATATTCACCGACCTTTTGAACAGTATCAAAAGACTCTTTATCCTCTTTCTCGGTAAGTGCCCTTCGATAAAGCTCACAAGCCGCATCAAAAAACATTGCACATGATTCTCCCACTAAGGGAACAGAACAAAGCTCATTCGAATCAGCTTTAAGTATATTTTTAAGAGAACCGAATTTGTTCAATAAATTGTGGGCAATATCGTTGGTATTTCTCCTTGGATAAAGGTTAAAAAGAAGAAATTCGATCAATTCATGATCGGCAAGGACACCTATCCCATGCTTTTTTACCTTAGCTCTTATTCTTTTTCTATGTCCGTAATTTATTTGAACCTTGGTATTTTTCATAAAACGTCATTTTGAACCACTGAGAGCAACGCCGTAGATATTTCTTGCATTATCCGCAGTTCCGGTCTCAATTCTTATCCTATTCATATTTCCAAGATCTGTTGAGATCAATACTACACCAAGCTCATCCGACGTACCATATTTTGTATTAACGGTAAGCGTCTTTTTTCCGTTTACATAGATCTTGATATTTTCTCCGTTTTTAGGGTCTATCTTATAAACAAGCACCTCCATTTTTCCCGAAGAAGAAAATTCATAAACCGAATCACTTACCTTCTTCATTTTGGAAACTGCAAGATACTTAAAATTATCAAAGTTTCGTGTGCTTGAAAAATTCACCCTTTTATCAGTGCTGACTTTTCTGTCGGAATTAAGCGCATTTTCAATAGTTTCAATTATTGCATTAAGATATTCTTTGTCACCATAAGCATTTGGCTCAATTCCGTCAAGCGTGGCATCAAAATCAATGCCATGCTCATAATAGTATTCATTCATGTCGATACATATTCCGCCGTATAAGGCGCAAATCTGCCTAACAACGTCTGCATTTTCATTATACCCGTCTTTATTTGCCTCTATTATGCAGTATATTTCACATTTTTCGTTTTGGTTCTTAATGCTGCGAAGAAGCCCGTCATAATAGACAGCGAAGGTTTCGGGATCATCATGGGTGCCGTAACATACTACCGCAAGGTCAAAATATTCAAAGTTTTGGAGCGCACTCAAATTAAGTGCGATATATCCGTAAAGTGCTGTTGAGCCCTTTGATCCGCTATTTATTCCGTGAGCCATGGTATATTTTTTTCTCATGGTGTCAAAAAATTGACTAACCCAATTTTCACTGTCATTTTTTCTTTTTCTAACGGTTTCGGTACCCAAAAATACAACATTAGTCGTGAGCTTTTCTTTTATTTTTTGATAAAAATCATAATTCTTCATTTTTTTACGAAGTTCTTTTTCCGCATCACTCAAATAATCATCCGCTTCACTTTCTTGATTTCGCATATCCTCATAAACCTGGATATCAAGTTCATGAAGTGCCACACTTTTCATTCTCTCGCTTTCATTGTATCTTCCTATGAGAACGTAAAGAACCGCTGTTAATATAACAGCCATAATAGTAGATATAAGTGCGATCATACGCATTCGTTTTCTGTAACTTATATATCTTTTCATAAAAAATCCCTAACCTATTATATTTTTAAGACTTTTTTAATATATACCAGCCATGCATATCTCATACGCCTTCTAACGTATTTCTTATATTCGACATCATCTGCAGATATCCATTTATCTCCATTATAGTACCCGTTCAGTACACCAATTATGCTCTCCGGAAGAACTCCCCGCTCAAGAACCGTTTGATTGTCTCCTCGGCAAATAAAGCTGCCGTCCTTTGCTCTCCCTACGGCTCTGTGTAGGACAAATGCACCGTTTTTCCTTCGATACAGTATCACTTCGCCCACCTTTGGAACACGCATTTTGGGCGAAACTATGCTAACAGAGTCTCTGCCTTCCTTAAGCATCGGGAGCATACTTGTTCCTCTCTGAAAGAAACGAAATGCAGCTCCGGTATCAAGAGTTGCTTCAATAAGAGGAAGCACCTGATCAAGGTTCATTGATTCCTTCAAGGATACCAACCTTTCCAAGCTGCTCGCAAAAACTCATTACATCCTTTAAAGCAGTTTCTTTGTCAATATTATATTCTAGAGTTATCGCCTCAGCGATCTTATCAACTGAAAATCCATCTTCGATCTTTTCCCACATAAGATGCGCCGTTTCATTAAGCTTTATCATACTGTTTCCGACCGCAGAATTCTTAGTTACGGAAACAGCATAAAAGTTATCGCCTATTTTTTGTACTACGAATCCTTCATTCAGTTTCATGAATATTTTCTCCCATTCAATTATTTATTCTTTCGAGCCATTATATAAGTCCATCAAATTCTGTTTAAAAGTCCATCCCGTGCAACGCTTGCCGCTGAAACATCGGTATTAACTCCAAGTCGGTAAATGGGGACGTATGTAAAAAGATCACTAATAAAGCTCATAAGCCCCATAAGATAACTGCTCTCCTTGTTTACTAGCATCTGACCCATCAAAAACGCAATGGCTTCATTACCTGCCCTCTCAATAAAATTAACCTCCGCCCTTTCAAGTAAGCATATACCGCCAAGTTTAACGGATGTATTTATATTTTTATGCTCCTTGCCACTCCAAGGAGTGCCGTAAATGATAAATTCGGGTTCACCGTCAATAACTATGCGTCTTACAAGCGGTTTATCCCCGTTGATAATTCTCACCTTATCGCCAAAGGCCTTTTTCCAAAGGGAAATATGCGTCGTCTTTCCCGTTCCGCTCTTTGCGGTAAAGGCATATGCCCTTCCCTCATATTCAATAACTGCGGCATGGAAAAGAAAGCAATCTTCCCGAGCAAGAACAGAACAAATTTTTCTGTAAATAGCAAGAGATTCGAGATAATCAGGCGGAAAATTTTCCGCATTATCCTTTCTCTCTGTCACTATTTCATCCTCGCCGACCTCTATAACGTAGTCAGCGTTTGTGGCATCAACCTCGTAATCGGAGCAAAGCCTTGCGGTATAAGCATATTTATTTTTCAGCTCGAAAATTCGGTCCGCAAATCTGTAAAAGCCCATTTTTATGCCCTTACCTTCCCAGAAGCATCCCGAATGCCCCTTCGATTATTGTTTCTCTTTCGCAAAAATATTCTCTTTTTCCGCAGATAAGCTGATATTCCTCGTGTCCCTTGCCCGCAAAAAGGATTATATCATTCTTTCTTGCGTTCTTGACAGCATAAAGCACCGCTTCTCTACGGTTAGGTATCTTAATATAGTCACATCCATCGTCGCTGAACGCCTCAGCGATCTCATCTATTATCTGCATCGGATTCTCATTATCCGGATTATCCGATGTTATTATGCAAAAATCACACATCTCCGAGGCTACTTTGCCAAGTTCTGCACGACGAAGTTTGGTTCTTCCGCCAACAGAGCCGAAAACACAAATAAGCCTTGATGGTTCGTATTTACGCAGAACGGATAGCACACTTCGAAGGCTAACGCCGTTATGGGCATAATCTATAACGAAGGTTGCATAAGGCAGTGCATCCACCACCTCAAATCTGCCCCTCATCGAAACCTCCGAAAGAGCCAAAAGTATGTTTTCAAATTTTATCCCTATTCCAATGCAAACCGCAGTGGCTGCAAGTGCATTTGAAGCATTAAAATCACCCGGAAGAGGAAAATCAACACTACCCGAAAGCTCGCTTCCGGCTCTTATGCGAAATCTCGTGCCAAGCTTTCCTCTCTCCCGATAAATCCTGAGATCTTCAGCGTTGAAATGCCCCTTTCCTTTAAGGGAAAAGCTGAATTTGGGTGCGGTGCAATTCTTCATCATGTATTCGGACGCCTCATCATCGGCATTATATATGGCGACCTTGGGCTTAAACTCAGAAAAGAGCCTTTCCTTTGATGCTTTATAGTGGTCAAAATCGGGATGCTCGCTTCCTCCTATATGGTCGGGGGAAAGATTTGTAAAAACGCAATTCTCAAATTCCACCCCTCTTACCCTTTCCATATAAAGTGCCTGTGAGGACACCTCAAGGACAAGATATTTTACATTAGCCTCGATCATCTTACGCATATAATAGGCAAGATCGTAGCTTTCGGGGGTTGTGTTGACGCTCTCAAAAAACTGACCGTCAAACATTATTCCGTTAGTGCCGATATATCCGCACTTTATGGAGGATGCATTGAGGATTTGATAAATCAGCAGTGCAGTCGTGGTCTTCCCCTTCGTTCCCGTAATTCCGATGACTTTTATCTCCTTCGAGGGATCACCGAAAAATTTCTGCGACATTTCAGCAAGGGCAATTCTTGTATTATCCGAGATAAACACCTTGGCATCGTTGGGAAGAGACAGCTCTCTTTCGGCAATGAACATTCTGCATCCCTTGCCGTAAGCTGAAGCGGCATAATCATGTCCGTCGGAAACAGCTCCCTTTATGCATACGAAAACAGACCCCGGTGCCGCCTTTCGGGAATCACAGCAGAGAGAATTTATTTCTTCTTCTCCTATGCGGGGACTCATACCGCTCAAAATATTCACTTTTTCAAGAAGAAGATCAAGTTTCAAATCAGTTACCTCTGTTAAACAACAAATTTCATCATTTCATCGGAAAATCCAACAGGTGTCTTTCCGCACATTTTTATGGTTTTAAGAGCAAGTACCGAAAGAGAATCTACAAATTCGTCCCCAAGGCTGTTCTTCTTGTCGATAAGAGAAAGCTCCGTACAGCCAAGGACAAGCTTTTCGCAGCCCTTTTCTCTCATATGGCGACACACCTGGTCAAACCTCGCCATATCAGCATCCTTACCCTGCTTTATCTCGCCATAGATTATATCCGAAAGTATTTTTTGATATTCCTCGTCGGGTGCTTCATATCCTATTCCCATCTCAAAGCATACCTTTTGATATGCGCCTGAGCTAACTGTTCCCTCGGTTGCAAGAATACCTATCTTTTTTGCACCCGAATTTTTTACAAAGCTCACGGTCTCAAAGATTATATTCACCATCGGCACAGTCAGCATAGGTGCAAGGGCATCATAGAAATAATGTGCAGTATTGCACGGTATAGAAATAATATCCGCCCCACAGGAGATCAGTTTTTCTGCCTCCTGCTGCATAATGGGGAGTGGAGATTCATCGCTCTGCGAGAGAACGAACGCCGTTCTATCGGGAGTCGTTGCCCTGCTACTGATAATTATGTCGATATGATCTTGATCTTTTTCGGCACAGGTATGCTCTGTGAGCATTTCATAAAAATACACCGTTGCCATAGGGCCTAGGCCCCCGAGAATACCGAGGATTTTATTTTTCTTTTGCAAGATACTTCCCTGCCTTATTTGCAGTATTTTTTATATTTGTCGTACTGACGGCGCATATGCTCCGCAACCCAGATAAGTCGCTTTGGGCTTCTCATAAGGTCGTAAGCATACCAGAGCGAGGTCTTCGACCTTCCCTCTTTTTTTAGTTTTTTAGCTTTATCCAAAGATTTTTTATCATGAACATATTTTTTCACAACTCCAAACGGAATAGTGTGCCAGAGATAGCTTTCACTGCACTCGGTATAATCAAGCTTCTCACAAAGAATGCTGTCTCTCACAAGAAGTTCTGAGATATTTATTCCTGCGGCTGTTATATAGAAATTACTTCTTCCCTGCCTGAGATTTATCTCAAAGGCACGCAGAGAGCCGTCGCGGGAATCGTATTTTATATCGAAATTTGAAAATCCGCGGTAGCCGATATCATCCAGCATATTCCTGAATTTCTTGGTAAGGGACGGCATATGCTCGGTTATTATTGCTGCATGGTTTCCAAGCCCCTTTGGTGTGTGTTCCTCAAGAAGCACGTGTCCAAGACACATCATCTTTACCTCGTTATCCCTATCGGAATAGGCGGTAAGAACATACATATTCGAGTCGTCACCGGGGATCATATCCTGAAGGATCATCTTGTCGGGATAACCTGCGCCGTATATCTCCCTGATAATGGATGCAGCCTCATCTTTATCTGCGGCAGTATATACCTTCTTCATACCATCAAATGGATGCTTCCAATAGGCAATACTGCTGGAGGGTTTAACAATTATAGGATACGAGAATCCAAGGCTCTCCTCCGAAAGCTCCTCCTCGTCAAAGCTCTCATCAAGCACCTTAGTTTTGGGATACGGGATGTCATATTTTTCGCACATCTCGTAAAAAACAGCCTTACTGACAAGAGTGTCCATCAGGTTCTCTTCGATATAGGGACAAATGTATTTGTCCTCCAGACTACTCTTATTTCGAATTATCATTGCCGCATAATCGTCGGTACATCCAAGAAGGATAAGTGCTGCACCTCTGTTTTTTTCGGCAAAATTGCACATTTCCTCCACCATTATCCGATCGTTATCCAACTTCGGCACGGTATGAAATCTAACTATCCTCGAATCCTTTGTGGGACCTATTGGATATCTGCCAAAAACATGTGTAATGACGCCGTATTTTTCGTGAAAGGCACGGGCAACATTATAACTGTTAAGATCTCCGCCAAGAAGCACCGGAACGAGATTTATATCTGTCATTTTTCTTTATTCCTCAATAAAAAATTTTTTATACCAAACAAGGAAAGTGAAAACAGTCCATATCTTGCGCTGATTTTGCGCCTTGCCGTCTTTATGGTCATCAAGAAGCTTCATAATTGCTTCTCTTCTGAAAAATTCAGATGCAAAGTCCGCTTCAAAATATTCCTTTACGATGTTATAATATTTCTCTTCTCTCAACCAATAGCGAATGGGAACGGGAAATCCTTTTTTGGTCCTGTTTGCCCATTCATCGGGAAGTGTTTTGTGGGAAGCCTCACGGAGAACGAACTTCGTGTTCTTTTCGTTTATCTTAAAGCGGGCGGGTATCTCCTGTGCCTGTTTCATGACCACTTTATCGAGAAAAGGAACTCGAAGCTCAAGAGAACTTGCCATGCTCATCTTATCCGCCTTCAACAAAATATCGCCGGGAAGCCAGAGATTAAGGTCAAGATACTGCTTTTTGATAAGCTCGCTTTTACCCTTGACTCTTGCATATATAGGTGACGTGATATCCTTAACGCTCGGAGCATTTTTATATTCATCTTTAAGGACAGAAAGTGCTTCCTTTTCGGGGAAGACCAAAGCCTGTCCGATAAAATAATCCTCGGGGTGCGAGCTTCCCTTAATTATGAAATCATGTCCTTTGAAATAAGGCAATCTTCTTACGGCGGAGGCGGCTAACCGTCTTATAAAGCTCGGAAGCTTTTTATATTTACGCATCATGGGAGTTTCATCATACCACTCGTAGCCTGCATATATCTCGTCAGCCCCTTCGCCGGAAAGAACCACCGTAACATGCTCCTTTGCAAGCTTTGCAAGAAAATAAAGCGGCACGGAGGATGGATTTGACTGAGGCTCGTCCATATGATACTGAATATCCTCAAAATGCTCGAAGCATTCATCCGCATCAATTATCTTTTTAAAGTTCTTGATCCCGAGAATTTTTGAAAGCTCGCCTGCCTCATCCGTCTCATTGAATTTGTCAAAGGCAAAGCCAACGGAAAAGGTTTCATCTGGCATAAGAGCTGCGGTGATATAGCTGGAATCAACTCCGCCCGAAAGGAATGAGCCTACCTTAACATCACTTATCCTGTGTGCTGCAACCGACTCTCGGACAGTCCTGTCAAGCTCATCGCAATAATGATCAAAGCTCTCGACTCCCTCGGAAAAATCAACGTCCCAAAATCTTGTGATCTCCATGCCTTTTTCTGCGCTCCACACGAAATAATGTGCGGGAGAAAGCTTTTTAACGCCCTCAAAGAAGGTCTCCTCCATTGAGGAATACTGAAAGGTAAGGTATGGGCGAAGAGCCCTTTTATTCACGGCCTTTACGAATTTAGGATGCTCGAGAAAGCTCTTTATCTCCGAACCGAAGATCAGCGAACCGTCACTCGTGCTTCCGTAATAGAACGGCTTAATGCCAAAATGATCTCTTGCACCGAAAAGAGTCTTTTCTCTCTTATTCCAAATAACAAAAGCAAACATTCCGCGTATTTTAAGAGTGATATCGGTTCCGTATTCCTCATAACCGTGCAAAATCACCTCGGTGTCTGTATTGCTCTTAAAAATATGCCCCTTTTCAATAAGATCCTTTCTGATCTCATGGAAATTATATATCTCTCCGTTAAAGACGACAACGAGATTACCGTCCTCATTTTCCATTGGCTGTCTTCCATCATCTGAAAGGTCTATGATGCTAAGACGCCTGAACCCAATTGCCATATCCTCATCGAGGTAATCCCCTGCCATATCGGGTCCTCTATGCACGATTCGGCCCATCATGGCATTTATTATTTCTTTTTTATTCTCAAGCTTGCCCGAAAATCCGACAAAACCACACATAAATAAAATTCACCTTTCAACAGCGTCAAAGCACAAATGTACATTTTATATTATACCATACAAAATGTTATTTGTACAGTGTTTATAATAATTTTTTTATAAATTTAATAAAAAATCTTGAATTATTTCCACTTTTGGCTTATAATGTAAACACTAAATTATTAAAATGGGGTTGATGAAAAATCAAACGAGCACTTATATATAAAACATTTACAAAAATGCCCGAAATCGAAACAAGCAGGCTCATTTTGCGTAAAATGCGTACAGATGATGACGCAGATATGTACGAATATGCTAAAAAACAAGATGTTACCGAATTTCTAACATGGTTTCCTCACCCAAGTAAACAGTACACGAGGGATTATCTTGAATATCTGAGGACAAGATACAGAGTTGGTGATTTTTTTGACTGGGCTATAACTCTAAAAGAAAACGGAAAAATGATAGGCACCTGCGGTTTCACCTCATTTGACTATGCAAACGACTGTGCCGAGATGGGATATGTTTTGAATCCGGATTACAGAGGGAAAGGTATCGCTCCCGAGGCTTTGCGGGCAGTGCTTGCATTTGGATTTTCACATCTTGATATTCACAGAGCTGAGGCAAAATTTATAGAGGGCAATGATGCCAGCAGACGAGTTATGGAAAAGGTCGGAATGAAATTTGAGGGCATCCGCAGGGGTGGAATGTTGATCAAGGGCGAATACAAAAATATCGGCGTTTGTGCCATTCTCAGGGATGAATTTTATGAATAAAAAACAGGCTCGCAAAATTCTTTGCGAGCCTGTAATTTTTGTTAAAGCTTATTCAGCATCAGCCTTGTTCTTTGAAAGAAGGATATTGATGATGATACCGAGAATAAGCGCACAAGCAATAGACGTGAGGGTAACCTTACCGATGGTCATTGCCATTCCGCCGATACCGGAAATAAGGATAACAGAGGTTGTGAAGAGGTTTGCATCATCCTCAAGATCAACCTTCTGGATCATCTTAAGACCGGAAACTGCGATAAAGCCATAAAGGGTTATACAAACTCCGCCCATAACGCATCCGGGAATAGAATCAAGGAATGCAACGAAGGGAGAGATGAAGGAAATAACAACCGTCATAATAGCAGCCGCTGTAATTGTTACAACCGATGCGTTCTTTGTGATAGCAACGCAACCAACGGATTCGCCGTATGTCGTATTGGGGCATCCGCCAAAGAATGCACCAACGATAGAACCCACACCGTCACCGAGAAGTGTGCGGTGAAGACCGGGATCCTCAAGAAGGTCGGATTCGATGATGGAAGAAAGGTTCTTGTGGTCTGCGATATGCTCTGCAAATACAACGAAAGCAACAGGAATATAAGCTACCGCAATAGTTGCAAGATAAGATGCATTGAAATCGCCAACGCCCTTGAATGCCTCGATGAACGTAAACTCGGGAAGAGCAATGAATGTGCTGAGACCAACGCCATCAGCTACAAGAGCCTTGAAGGGAGCAAAGTCGACGATCTGAAGAGAAGCATTGTTTGTTGCGATACCGATAACGGTAAATACAAGACCTACTGCATAGCCTGCAAGAATACCGATAATGAAGGGGATGAGCTTTGCCATTTTCTTACCGTATGTTGAAACAACAACTACGGTAACGAGAGTTACCATTGCGCAAATGAAGGAAACCCAAATGTTAGTTGTCATTACGAAGCCGTTTCCGTCGTGTGCGCCATAAGAGAATACGTCTTTAACAGCTGCGCCTGCAAGGGAAAGACCGATGAGAGCAACTGTAGGACCGATAACAACGGGAGGCATGAGCTTATTGATCCAGTTTACGCCTGCAAGCTTAACGAGGATAGCAAGAACAACATAAACAAGACCTGCAAAGCAAGCACCGATAATAAGTCCCAGATAACCGAGAGCGCCGTTACCTATAGCACCTGCAAAGGCTGCAAGCATAGAGCCGATAAAGGCAAATGAAGAACCAAGGAAAACAGGGCTTCTGAACTTTGTGAAGAGCTGATACACAAGCGTACCGACACCGGCGCCGAAAAGTGCTGCCGAAGCTGTCATTCCGTTGCCGACGATTGCGGGAACAGCAATAGTTGCCGCCATGATCGCAAGTACCTGCTGGAATGCAAAAATAATAAGTTGAGCGAATTTGGGTTTGTCTTTTACACCGTAGACTAATTTCATAATCATTTCCTCCGATTTTTATTTTTACCCATGCTCTCCGAAAAAAGCCCGCTGTCTCTCACTGTTCTTTTGTCTTTTACACAAAAAAATACCGAGACGGATGGGGCATTTCCACCGTCGCGGTAAATGTCGAAAAGCTCTCAAATTCCTAATTTCAAAGCATACGCATCAGCCGCAGCAGTGATCTCGGATTACGCCTATAATTTTACCACAAAATTCGTCAAAAGTAAATAGAAAACGACAATTTTTTATTTGAAATTTTGTACAATTTTTCGCACACTTTTTTGTGCAGTTTAACTTATCACGAATATATACCAAAGAAGAATTTCCTATTTAACACAAAAAAAGAGACCGATCCACCACTTGTGGACCAGTCCTTTTGCTTTTATTTAAGTTCCCGAATTCATCTTGAGATATGCGTTGATAAATCCGTCTATCTCGCCGTCCATAACCGCATCTATATTTCCGTTTTCAAAGCCCGTTCTCGTGTCCTTTGCAAGGGTATAGGGCATGAAAACATATGAACGGATCTGTGCGCCCCACTCGATATTGGTCTTATTGCCCTGAATATCCTCGATTCGCTCCAGATTTTCTCTTATTTTTATCTCCATCAACTTGCTTTTCAGCATCTTCATGGCTGTTTCCTTATTTTGAAGCTGTGAACGCTCGGTCTGACAGCCGACAACTATTCCCGTTGGAATATGAACGATTCTGATCGCAGAGTCGGTCTTGTTGATATGCTGACCTCCAGCACCGCTTGAACGGTGGGCAGTTACCTCTATATCCTCGGGACGGATAACTATATCATCATTTGCATCGTCAAACTCGGGAAGAACCTCCACCGAAGCAAAGGATGTATGTCGGCGTCCCGCAGAGTCATAGGGAGAAACACGCACAAGGCGATGAACTCCATTTTCGCTCTTAAGATAACCGTAAGCATTCTCGCCCTCTACCATAATGGATGCGCTCTTCAGACCCGCTTCTTCTCCATCGAGCCAGTCAAGAAGTTTGACCGTAAAGCCTTTTTTTTCTGCCCATCTTGTGATCATTCTGTAAAGCATAGAAGCCCAATCCTGCGCCTCAGTGCCGCCGGCACCGGGATGAAAGGAAACAAGGGCGTTATTTCTGTCGTACTGACCTGAAAGAAGGATCTCTATTCTCTGCCTTTCGGATTCGTTTTTCACAAATTCAAGCTCTGCTTCAACGTCGCTTACACAGCTCTCGTCATTTTCCTCTATTCCCATTTCGGCAAGAACGATGGCGTCCTCAAGGCGTGAAACAAGCGAATCATAGGCCTCTATCTTGTCCTTGCCGTTCTTTATTTGGCGAAGAACCTTTGTAGATTTTTCGGTATCGTTCCAAAATTCACTGTCCTGAGTCGTTTCTTCCATTCTGGCAACATTTTCTCTCACAGTTTCAATATTGAGAGAGTTTCCAAGCTCACGAACTGCGCTCTCGAGTGCAACAAGCTCTCTTTTTGCATTTTCAAGTGCTACTATCATATAAAAATCCTTTCGGAAAAAATTCTATACCCATATTATAACACATTATTCACTTTTTGGCAAGACCTTTATTCCATTTTGTTTTTGGCAACGATTTTTTCGTGTCAAAATAAAAATTCGTTTTACTTAAAGCAAAAAATGCGGTTCTGCCCGATGGCAGAACCACATCAAATTGCATATTTTTATTCCTCTGCGGGAGCTTCCTCGGCAGCAGCCTCTTCGACTACCTCTTCGGCAGCCTCGTAATCTTCGGGCATTGCTTCCTCAGCAGCCTTTGCTTCCTCAAGAAGCGCACGGATGGAAAGGCTTACCTTGCACTTTTCATAGTCGATCTCTGTGATCTTCGCATCAACTACCTGACCTACTTCAAGCACGTCAGCGGGCTTTGCGATCTTCTGAAGAGCGATCTGTGAAATGTGAATAAGTCCGTCAACACCGTCAACAACCTCTGCAAATGCGCCGAAAGGCATCATATTTACGATCTTAACAGCTGCGATATCGCCAACCTGGTACTTATCTGTGAATATCTTCCATGGGTTTGTATCTTCTGTCTTGTATCCGAGAGATATTCTCTTTTTCTCAACATCAAGAGCTTTGATATAAACAACGACCTCGTCGCCAACAGAAACGATCTCTGCGGGAGACTTGATCCTCTTCCAAGAAAGCTCGGATGTATGTATCATTCCGTCAACACCGCCGAGATCAACGAAAGCACCGTATGAAGTCATGCTCTTAACAGTTCCCTTATACTGCTTGCCTTCCTCTGCTGTTGCCCAGAAAGCCTCTTCTCTTGCGATTCTCTCCTCTCGAAGGATATCACTGATAGATCCGTACGCTCTGTGGCCCTGATCCTTTGTTTCGATGATGCGGAACTTAACTGTTGTACCAACAAGGGTTGTGAGATCGCCGGATTTCGGAACGCCACTGCGTGCGCCGGGGATGAATACTCTGTTCGCTCCTGCAAGTGCGATAACTCCGCCCTTAACAGCTTCGATCACCTTACCCTCGATGATAGTCTTTGCTTCGCAAGCCGCAACTATCTCACCCCAGTTCTTATCCGAATCCGTACGCTTCTTGGAGAGCTCTGCGATACCCTCAACATCGCTGACTCTTATAACGAATGCTTCAACCTCGTCACCGACCTTGAACATATCCTTCAGATTAACAGAAAGATCGTCTGTGATCTGCTCAGCCTTAATTACACCGGTTACCTTATATCCAATGTCAAGCTGAAGCTCGGCGTTTGTAACGGCTGTAACTATGCCCTTAACGGTATCTCCTGTATTTAAAGTTTTGCAAAGCGATTCTTCGAGCATTTCTTCAAAGTTTTCAATTTTTGTGCTCATTGTTTTGTATACCTCCTCTATTATGCCGTGTGGGGTTGAGGCCCCTGCGGCGATTCCCACCTTTTTTGCGGTAGGCGGAATCAGATCCTTCAGCCCTTCTGCATTTTCTACCCAAAAGGTGCTACTGCAATTTTTTCTGCATATATCGGTAAGCTTTGACGTATTCGAGCTGTCTCTGCCACCAATAACGATCATATAATCACAGGCACTCGCAAGCTTTTCTGCTTCGAGCTGTCTGATTTCCGTAACATTACATATTGTATCAAAAATCATCGGATTTGTACAGAGTTTTTTGAGAACATTTTGAGTTTTGTACCATTCCACCAATTTTTGTGTCGTCTGTGCGACCAAAACAGGTGTTTTTTTGTTGAATTTGTCCAAAGAACATTTTTCAAACAGTGTCTCGAGTTCATCAGCCGTGTCAAAAACATATTTTTCCCCTTTCGCATGGCTGACTATTCCTCTAACCTCGGGATGGTTTTTATCTCCGAGAATGAAAAAAACCGTATCATTGCGTGAATGCTCGTCCGCAATCTTATGTATTTTTTTTACAAAAGGACAGGTGCAATCCACAAATGAAAAATACTTGTTTTCCTCTGCACATTTTTCAAGTCTCCCGCTTATATCAAGCGTAACGCCGTGGGTTCTCACAAAAACCTTTACGGGCGACTCTTCATTTGCGCCCGATGCGATCTCCTCGATATCATCCTCACTCATAATATTAACCCCCGCACGAAGGAGTGATTTATTATAATCGTTATTATGAATAATGTGACCGAGGGTATATATTCTCACATTTTTTGGGTAAGAATCGACGGTTTCTTCAAGTGTATCTGTGGCTCTTTTGACCCCAAAGCAAAAGCCTGCATTTTCGGCTATAATTATTTTTCTCTCCATATCAGAGTCCCCTTATGCGCTCAAAAATAAGGGAGGTTATGCGAGACATCTCCTCGCTCTTGTTCTTCTCGGGATCAATTCTCAGCATTTCTGACTCGATTTTTTTGCCGATAACGATCTCAATTTTTCTAAACGGACGCCACTTGTTATTTTTCACCTTAACTCTGACGGGAAGAACCGGCACTTCCGCTTTTGAAAGTACCAGTGCCGCTCCGTTTTTGAATTTGGTCTCCTCCAAGGATTTTCCGCGGCATCTTGTTCCCTGTGGAAAAATACCGACGCAATGCCCCTTATTCAAAAGATCGACGGTTTTATGGATAGCACCAATATCCCCTGCTCCGCGGTTCACGGGATATGATCCCAGTACACGAAGTATGGAAGAAAGAACGGGAATCTTAAAAAGTTCCTTTTTCGCCATATAAAAAGGCTCTGTTTTTCTAAGCACTGCGCTTATACAAATGGGGTCAAGAAGCGTTATATGGTTTGAGCAAAGCAAGATTCCGCCTTCTCCGGGATCATTTTCAAGCCCCTCAACCTTAACCCGAAAAAGCACCTTCACAAGTCCCGCAATAATGGTATGTGCCACCTTATAGCCTTTTCTCATGCGATATCTCCAACCTTTTCCTTTATAAGCTCGATGACTTTATTTATGCTTCCCTCAAGATCATAGTCGGAATTATCAAAAATAATGGCATCATCTGCCGGCACTGCGGGTGCAACGGCACGGCTTCGGTCGTTTTCATCCCGCTCTATCATCTCACGAAGAACGTCCTCGTATTTGACAGAAACTCCCTTTTCGGTAAGCTCATTAAATCTTCTCATAGCTCTGGCCTCATTCGAAGCGGTCATAAATATCTTCACATCGGCATCAGGCAAAATTACAGTTCCGATATCGCGTCCATCCATCACAACATTATTCTTTCTGGCAATGTTTTTTTGTGTTTCAAGAAGAAAAGCTCTGACAGCGGGAATTGCCGAAACAGCCGATGCATACATTGATATCTCCGGCTGTCTTATCTTATCGCCCAGATTTTCACCGTTAAGATATACGCACTGAACGCCGTTTTCATATTTAACATCAATCTCGATCTCAGGCAGAAGTGCCTCCACCTGCTCTGCGTTTTTGGGGTCTTTGTCCTTGGTTCTTACATAATATCCAACGCTTCTGTAAAGAGCCCCCGTATCCACATAAACTATCCCAAGTTTTGCGGAAACAGCCTTTGCAACGCTGCTTTTTCCCGATCCGCTTGGACCGTCAAGTGCAATTTGTATCATAAATTTCACCTCAAAATTAAAATTTTACTTAATAATTCGTTGCCGCATTTTCTCCCGCAAGAGAAGCAGTCGAAAAGGCTATCTGCAAATTAAATCCACCGGTATATGCGTCAACATCTATTATCTCACCCGCAAAAAACAAGCCGCTAACCAGCTTTGATTCCATAGTTTTCGGGTTTATCTCCTTTACCTCAATGCCGCCCGAGGTTATTATTGCCTCGTCTATCGGTCTGAAAGCAAGAAGCGGTACTTCAAAACGCTTCAATACGTGAAGAAGATCTCCCCGCTCCTCTTTCGTTACCGAATTGCATTTTTTTCGCGGAGCTATTCCCGAAAATCTGACCACGGTCTCTATCATTTTCTGCGGTAAAAGTCCCCCCAGAGAGTTTATAAAATCCTTGTTATTGTGCTTTTGAAGCTCGGAGACAAGTCTTGCATCGAGAGTTTTTTCATCAAGTGCAGGCTTAAGGTCGATATAGGCAGTATATTTGTCCTTTTTAATATCCCGAAGATGAGCAGAAGCACTCAGCACCAGTGGCCCCGTAAGACCGAAATGCGTGAACATCATTTCACCAAAATCCTCAAAAACAGCCTTGCCGCTATCGTTTTTTACAACCGTCAGCTTAACATTTTTCAGCGAAAGCCCCTGCATTGCCGGGCATATCCTACCATCTTCAACTATCGGAACGAGCGACGGAACAAGCTCGGTCACACTGTGTCCGAGTGCCTTTGCCATCCTGTATCCATCTCCATCGGAGCCTGTGAGCGGATACGACATTCCGCCCGTGGCAAGTATTACAGAATCGAATTCGTATTCGTCATCTCTGGTTTTTAGCCCTTTTATCTTGCCGTTCTCAGCAGTTATCTCGCGAACCCGATCGTAAATGATCTTACATCCAAGCTCAAAGCACTTTTTTTTCATGGCATCAACAATATCCTGTGCCTTATCAGATAAGGGAAAAACTCGCTTACCTCTCTCTGTTTTAAGTGGCACGCCCGCACTCTCAAAAAATTCCTTTGTATCCTCGGGAGAAAAATTACGGAACGCAGCGTAGAGAAAGCGAGGATTTCTCGGGATGTTCGCAAAAAATTCGTCCCTATCGCAATCGTTCGTAACATTGCAGCGTCCCTTGCCCGTTATGCGGAGCTTTTTTCCCATGCGGTCGGTCTTTTCAAAAACAGTTACGCCCGCTCCAAGTTCTGCAGCTTTTATCGCCGCCATCATTCCCGCCGCACCGCCGCCGATAACGGCAACCGAGACCGCGTCAGAATTTGTCTTTGTTATATACATCGTATTCATCCCAGATCGTTTCAAGCTTTTTGAGCTGCTCGCTGAAGGATTCTTGTCTCTCCCTTGCGACCGCAACTATGATCGCATTTATAATGCTGAGAGGGGCAACGAGAGAATCTACATAAGATACCATATCGCTCTCGGCGGTGAGCAGCTGATCAGCATAAGAAGCGATGGGCGAGCGGCGGCTGTCGGTAATAGCGATAACGTCCGCACCGACCTCCTTCGCATATTCAACGGCGTTTATTATACGTTTTGAATAGCGGGGAAAACTGATGGCTATCATCGTGTCGTCCTTTGAAAGATGCATTATCTGCTCAAACATCTCGCTTCCCGAAGTTGTCTGAACAAAACGCACATTATCAAGCACCATTCGGAGATTAAAATTCAAAAATCCGGCAAGAGAGGAGGATGACCGAACTCCGATTATATAGATACTTTTGGCGTTCACTATCTTCTGGATAGCCTCAGCAAACGATACTCTGTCAACCCCCTCAAGCGTCCTTTTTATCTTTTCCGCATCAGACATAAGCACCTTTTCAAGAACGTCTCCGTCTCCGATAAGGCTGTTTGTGACCTCGATTCGCTGGACCGAAGTGAGCATATTGCGGATAAGCTCTTGAAGCGCACGCTGAAATTCGGGATAGCCTTCAAAGCCAAGTTCCGAGGCAAAGCGAACAACGGTGGATTCGGACACGCCAACAAGACCTCCCAGCCTTGAAGCGGTCATATAAGCCGCCTTTTCATAATGCTCAAGAATGTAATTTGCTATAAGCCTCTGCCCCTTTGAAAAGGTGGGCATCTGATTTTTTATGGTCATCAAAAGGTCTCTTTTCATAACCTTCCTCCAAATCTGAACGGAGAATTTTCATCTCCATTTTATGCGTTTTCCATATTTTTCAAGCACTTTGCGAAAAAAATACCCAAGAATACCGCAGGATATTATCTCACCGATAGCAACCGTCATCATAAAAAACGGCAAAGTGCCTTCAATACCGTAAGCATAGACAAGCACAAAAGGTACTATCAGCGTGTTTGTCGCAATAGGCGGGATATAGGGCAAAATCCTATGTTTTCTGAGAAAATACGTTCCCAGCGCACCAATAAGGGTGGCAAGGCTTCCAAAAGCAACGTCCCATATCACGCCCCCCGATATGAGATTGGATATAAGACATCCGATAAAAAGCCCCGGAATTGCAGCTCCCGTAAATACGGGCAAAATAGTAAGTGCCTCTGAAAAGCGTACCTGAATAGCGAAACTCGCAAGTCCCATGGCATTGGCAATCATGGTCAGAACGACATAAAGTGCGGCAATGGCAGCCGCCGAGGTTATAAATCTCGTCCCTTTGTTTTTCATTGTTTTTTCTCCTTTAGTTTTGTTTTAGGTGAGGAAGGTCTCGAACTCACCGATATCAAAAAGAACGCTTTATGTGCGCTGCTTTTTTTCAAAAAAACAGATAAGAGCCGCAATCATTCCCAATATCAACACAGCCCCAAGGGAAATATATTCAAAGGCAGTGTCGCTTACATAAATGAATCCGTAAAACGGAGCTATCACTAGCGAACATAAAACGGCAAGAATATTATATCCGATATCAAAAATCTGCATTACAAAGCCATATAAAAAGCAAAGCAAAACAGTCAAAAAATAACCGAAGCAAAATGCCCCGACAGCTCTTTTTCCAAGCACGAAGGAAATGACCTCAGCCCCCGCAAAAAGAATAAGAAAAAGCACTGTACCCGCAAGGTTTTCGCTTCCCTGCTCGTCAGATATCAGATTGAAAAAGGAAATGATAAGGACCATTGATATGAGAAACGAAACAATAAGAATATTAACGATTTTTTTACCCCAAATCATCAAGATCACCGCCCTTACCGAATTATTTTATCACAAACGGCTCTTTTTTTCAAGTACAAAAGCAAAATTTGTTGACTTTTTTAATCTAATGAGGTATAATCTTTAATAATAAATATTCTTTTTATAAGAGGATTGGAGCATATTATGTTAGATAAAATAAAAAACGAAGCCGCTCTTGCGGCAAAGGAGCTTATAGCCGTATCAAATCTCAAAAAGGGCGATATTCTCATTGTTGGATGCTCGTCCTCGGAGATGGTTGGCGAAAAGATCGGAAAAGGCTCAAGCCTTGAGGCTGCTGAGGCTGTTTTCGAGGCAATATATGCCGAAACAGAAAAAGCGGGAGTTTATCTTGCGGCGCAGTGCTGTGAGCATCTGAATCGCGCTATCATAATTGAGGCTGAATGTGCTGAAAAAAACGCCCTTGAACCTGTTTGCGTCGTTCCCTTTCCAAAGGCGGGAGGCTCATTTGCCACCACCGCATACAAGCGTTTTTCATCGCCTGTTGCAGTTGAGAACATAAAGGCTCATGCAGGGATGGACATTGGAGGAACTCTCATCGGTATGCATCTTCGCACTGTTGCCGTTCCGGTTCGTCTCTCGCTAAAAACCATAGGCGAAGCAAATATCATTTGCGCCCGTACACGCCCCAAATATATCGGTGGCGAAAGAGCTCATTATTCACTGTGAAAAGCTATCTGAATCCACTTAAAAGGGTTGAAATAATACCTCCTCCTGTCATTACCTCCCCCGCCTTTGAAGATTTCGTTGTATTTGACATAGAAACCACGGGGCTTGCAAGAACGAATGACATAATCGAGATAGGAGCATTGAAGGTCAGAAACAAAAGAGTGACAGAAAAATTCAGCACACTGATAAGACCTCGAAAAAGCATTCCCTATCTCATAGAGGAAATAACGGGAATTGATAACCTCATGGTGCTGGATGCGCCGAAAATTGAGGAAGCATTACCAAAATTTCTCGATTTTATCGGTGATGATATACTGCTTGGACACAACATCGTCTCTTTTGACAGTAAATTTATTTGCCGTGAGTCGGCAGAGCTGGGAATAAATCTTAAAAATCCGCTTTTCGACACCCTTACATATGCAAAAAGGCTGAAAAAAAGCGGTGTTCCAATGCCCGACAGTCTCAGCCTTGAGGTTCTTTGCCATTTATTTAAAATAGAAAGGAACGCCGCCCACAGAGCATACGATGATGCCCTTGCCAATGCAAAGGTCTTCTTTCTTCTTCGGGTTCTTGAAGAAAAATACTCTTCTTAAACCGTTTTTTTCTTCAAATGCGAATAAAGGACTTGAATAACGCCAAGGGAAAACAATGCCTTTGATAAAAATGCAACAGCTGCGCTTCCGGCTGCAACAGAAGGAGATGTCGCAAAAACGGAAAGCGACGACGAGGAAGGGTCTATTATTCTTACATAGAGTATCATTCCAAGTGCTGACAGCAAAGCCTGTGCTGTCTTTGCAGCAAAATACGGCACAAATGAAACGCCGTCCTCTATGCAGATAGAGATGATCTGAAAATGTATCGACAGGCCCGACCAACCGCATATAAGAGCCGTTATCACCATTCCAAGGGCTCTGTTTTCGATTTTCGATGCCTCGCCAACAGCACCAGACATTTCAAAAAATCCGTATATCAACGAGTTTACGGCGGCACTCATATGAAAACCTTCAAGCAATGAAAAGAGTGCCCCCACAAAAGATGCAAAAAACAAAACCAACGCACAAACCCCTATCATAGACGAGGCGGCCTCTGAAATGACCGTGGAGAAATTTCGTACACCAAAGGATGGTTTTTCCCTTCTCTCTCTTTTTATCTCACCGGTCTTAAGGGGAAAGAAAATCCTCATAAAAATACCGATAATAACTGCCGATGCAAGCTGAATTATATAAAGTGCTGCCCCAAAGCGTGAATTTGACCAAATTGCACTTCCAACGGCACTAATAAGAAATGCAGAGCCCGGAATATTGGAAAAGGCAAGAAGATAACTCATCTCCGCTCTGCTTATCCTGCCGCTCCTATATAGCTTATGGGCAGTGGAAGCACCGATGGGAAAGCCGCAAAGCGCCCCCATAAGAGGTGCGGCTGCACCCTCACCGCTTATTCCGAAAAGAAAATGCATGGGACGTGCAAGAATCGTTGCAAGAACGTCAGAACATCCAAGTTCAACAAAAAGCCCCGAAAGTACCATAAATGGAAAAAGCGAAGGAATGACCACTTGCGAGCAAAGGGCAAGTCCCTCTCTCATATATGATATGGCGTCTGCAGAATCACAGATCAGAACGGCAAAGATGCAAAGCGAAAGCACAAGAAAAAGTATTGCAGATATTCCTCTGCTTTTAAAGGTCATAGACTAGCCCCCCACAGCATAGAATATTTTGGGTAACACTCAATTCTATGTCTTAAAAAATGCGACTATTCCGCAGGGGGTGAAAGCAAAAATGAAAAAAAAAGAAAAAAACACTGAGCGCGTGCCGCTTTCGCTTAAGATTTGCGAAAAATTCGATCTTCCGACAGATCTTCAAAAATCCCTTTCAATAGATATCACGGGGAACAGCGAGGCTGTCATATGGGGTTGCAAGTCGATCCTCGTCTATACCGAAGAGCTTATAAGATTGCAAACGAAGGATCTTGATCTTGTAATCGAGGGAAAAGATCTCTGTTGTCCGGCATACGGCGGCGGAAGCGTAGTCGTCTCCGGGCAATTTAAAAGCATCTCATATGAGGAGAGGCAGAGTTATGGAAATACTCGTTAAGCTAAAAAATGCCTTCCTTGGCTATTGCGTGCTATCGGTAGATGAAAAAAGATCTCATTCTTTGATAAACGCTTGTATAAAAAGCGGTATCCCCTATGAAAAAGCAAATATCTCAGATGGCAGACTCTTTCTTAAGACCTCTCTTTTTTCCGCAAAAAGACTGAAAAAACTACTTCTCGAATCTGAAACGGAATTTGAAGAAAAGACGGGCGGGCTTCCGATATTTCTTCGAAGATATAAGAGCCGATATGGAATCGCAACAGGTGTGCTTATATTTTTTATCATCAATTTTTTTGCTCCGAGGTATGTCTGGGATATAAGAGTCAGCGGAAACACCTCTATGACCGAAGCGCAGGTAAAAGACGAGCTTTCGGCAGCAAGATTTGACCTTGGCTACAAGATAGGCAAGGAGGACGTTGACAGAGTTACCAATTCCGTCCTTTTAAGATCCGAGAAAATTGCCTGGATGGCAATAAATATGAACGGAAGCGTTGCATACGTGCAGATACGGGAAAAGATCGAAAAAAACAGCGAATTTGAAACCGATCCTCATTCCTATTCAAATATCGTTGCCGCCCGCAACGGGGTCATCGAGCGAGTAGAAGTCCTTCGGGGAAAGAGTGCAGTCGAGGCAGGTCAGAGCGTGACGGCAGGGGATCTGCTTATAAGCGGAGTTATAGAAAGCACTCATGGCGAAAGCAGACTTGAAAACGCCATCGGCAGAGTTTATGCCACGACCAGCAGACATTTTTCAGTAAAGATTCCTCTCGTCTACGAGAAAAAAATTCTTTCAGACGCCGTTTGCACGCAAAAAACTTTAAAATTTTTCTCTAAAAACATAAGTATTTTTAAAAAAGACGGAAAAACCGATGAAAATTGTGTTAAAATAAAAGAAGAAGCCTCGCTTTCACTCTTTGGTCTTCCCGCTCTGCCTATCGGCATAGTTTCCGAAAACGAGAGACAATACAGGACGGTAAGCGAGCTCCGTTCATATGAGGATGCATCGGAGATAGCATTTTTTGAGCTTCAAGCACTTATTGAAGCAGAGCTCTCGGATGCAGAGCTTCTCGAAAAAACAGTAAAAACGGAAATGACGGACGATGAATTTATAATTTTATGTGACATAGTCTGTCTTGAAAATATCGCAAAGGACTTACCGATAGGTAAAACGGAATAAACAAAAACGGAGTATGTATGCAAAAACTAATAAGACTTACTTCTTCCGAAACAATAGCAAAAATTTTCGGCAGCTACGACGTCAATGTCAGGCTCATTGAAAATCGTTTCGGCATTGACATCGGAAGCCGCTCGGATACGGAGGGAGACGGAATCTTCATCGACGGAAATGAAGATGCGGTTATAAAAGCTGAAAAAGCAATAAAATATCTGACAAGAATAGCCGAGGCTTCCGCCGATATCAGCGAAAGCCAGGTGAATTATGTGCTTGATATGGTGGAGGACGGAAAAGAGGGCGAGCTTTCCGCCATGGGAGACGATTGTATCTGCATCACCACAAGAGGAAAGCCCATAAAGGCAAAGACACTTGGGCAAAAGCAGTATGTTGAGGCAATAAAAAAGAACACGATAGTTCTTGGAATAGGTCCTGCGGGAACGGGAAAGACCTTTCTCGCTGTGGCAATGGCCGTAAAGGCACTTAGGGACAAGCAGGTAAACAGGATAATTTTAACAAGACCTGCCGTTGAAGCAGGCGAAAAGCTCGGTTTTCTGCCGGGTGACCTGCAAAACAAAATATACCCCTATCTACGCCCCCTTTACGACGCTCTTTATGAAATGATGGGCGCAGAAACCTACCTGAAGCATCTTGAAAAGAACGTTATCGAGGTGGCCCCCCTTGCTTATATGCGAGGAAGAACGCTTGACGATTCATTTATCATCCTCGATGAAGCGCAGAATGCGACCCCTGAGCAGATGAAGATGTTCCTGACTCGTTTGGGATTCGGCTCAAAGGCAGTGGTAACGGGTGACCTTACCCAAACCGACCTGCCTTTCGGCAAAAAAAGCGGTCTTGCCGAGGCTGTAAAGATACTAAGCGGCATCGAGGATATCGCCATCCACAGCTTTACAGACCGTGATGTTGTCCGTCACAGGCTTGTGCAAAGAATCATTCTCGCATACGATAAATACGAAAGAAAAGCCGCCGCAAAGGCTGCGGAAAACAAAAATCCGCGTTCTTTCAGAGTCAACAAATAAGTGAGGTATAAAGATGGAGCTTAAAATATATTTTGATAATCAGCAGGATAAGGAAAAGGTCGATTATGACCTGAAGATTCTCCTTCGCCACGCAATCATTGAAACACTTGAATATGAAGGGCACGATAAAGTAAGTGAGGTTTCTCTCACCTTTACCGACAACGAAAAAATACACGCTCTCAACAAGCAGTATAGGAATGTTGACCGTCCCACGGACGTGCTTTCCTTCCCTCTCCTTAATGCAGATGGCGAGGATGAAGGTTTTATGCCCCCCGAGCTTGAAACGATGCTTGGTGATATCGTCATTTCCCTTGAAAAAGCAAGGGAGCAATCCGAAGAATTCGGGCATAGCTTCCACCGTGAAACTGCTTTTCTGACCGTCCATTCCATGCTTCATCTTCTCGGATATGATCACGAAAGATCGGAAGCGGATGACGATGACATGAGAATACGACAGAGAATAATTATGAACAAGCTCGGCTTTTAAGGAGAGACAGAAATATGAAAAAAACAGGATTTATAGCAATCGTCGGCAGACCTAATGTGGGCAAATCCACCCTTCTGAATTCAATTCTCGGCGAAAAGGTCGCCATCGTTTCAAGCAAGCCGCAGACCACAAGAAACAGAATTATCGGAATACACACGGTGGATGAAAAACAGTTCGTTTTTCTTGACACGCCCGGTTTACATTCCCCAAAAAACAAGCTTGGTGACTTCATGATAGGCGCAGCAAACAGCTCAATGCGGGACAGTGATGCGGTCATTCTAGTAGTTGAAGCGGGCAAGCCCGTAACCAATGTAGAAGAAAATGTTATTGCATACTTAAAAAACACAGGTGTTCCTTCCGTCATTGCCATCAACAAAACAGACCTTACCGATGCCGTGACCGTTGCGGAAACGATAAAAAAATATGCATCGCTTCACGATTTCAGCGCATTCGTTCCTATGGCGGCAAAAAAAGGTGCGGGAGTTGATGCCGTTCTCTCGGAATGTGAAAAATTCCTTGGAGAGACCGAAGCTTTTTTCTTCCCCGACGACATTGCAACGGACCAGCCCGAAAGAGTTCTTGCCGCAGAGATAATTAGAGAGAAGATACTTCGCAGCCTCAATAAGGAAGTACCCCACGGAACAGCAGTCGTCATCGAGGAATTCAAGGAAGAGGGAAAGCTCATAAGAATAAGAGCCGAGATCTTCTGCGAAAAAGCATCCCATAAGGGTATTATTGTGGGCAAGGGCGGCGAGGCACTCAAGCTCATCGGAACAAGAGCGAGGCAGGAGCTTGAAAGGATCCTCGGTGCAAAGGTGTATATAAACCTTTGGGTAAAAGTTAAAGAAAACTGGCGAGACAGCGTTGCCGCTGTAAGCAATTTCGGCTACAAGCCGGAAGAATAATCCAAAGACAAGACGAAACAAAAAGGGGGATGCGTTAAAACGATTTACAGTACTGATGGACTTGTTCTGCGCGAAATAGCCTTGGGCGAGCATGATAAGCTCTTAACGCTCCTCACCCCCTGCGACGGGAAAATAACCGTTTCCGCAAAAGGAGCACGATCCTCTCGTTCAAAAATATCATCTGCAACCAAGCTCTTTACATATGCAAATTTTGAGATATACAAAAAAGGTGAGAACCGATATATAAAGGATGCTTCGATAACAGAGCCATTCTTTGGTCTTTCAGAGGACATTGAAAAAATGGCACTGGCGTCATATCTGTGCGAGGTGGCCTGCGACATAACCGGTGAGGGTGTTTCATCCGTCGATATTATGCGAATGACCCTCAATTCCTTTTATGCCATCTCAAAAGGGCTTTATGCCCTCCCCATAATCAAGGGAGTTTATGAAATAAGGGCAGCGGGCTTTTCGGGATATGTTCCGAACCTTGAGGGCTGTGCCTTTTGCTCGGACAAAATCACGAAAAACGGTATGCTGGATGTTATGAACGGCTGTATCTACTGCCAAAAATGTGCGGAAAAGCATTTAAAGACTGCAGAAAAGGAAATGTACGAGCATCCCGAGCTTGCTGAGAGAATAATCTATTGCCGCCTTACGCCAAATACGGTAGCGGCACTGCGTTATGCACTCTTTTCACCGAGTGCAAAAATGTTTTCATTTGAACTTACAGAAAGAGACGAGCTTGGATTTTTCTCCCATGCCTGCGAAAAATATCTTCTCCATCATCTGGAACGTGATTTTAACACCTTAAACTTTTATAAATCGTTGTTTGACTAAAGGAAAAATATGAAAATAAGCGAAAAGACACTGAAAACGCTGGAATTTGACAAAATACGGGAAATCCTCGCCGACTGCGCTATGACAGAGGGTGCAAAGGCTCTGGCACTCGGGCTTGAGCCATCGGACGATGCTGATGTTATTCTGCGAAAACAGCGCTACACCTCGGATGCAAGAGGTCTGATGGATATAAAGGGAATGCCGCCCTTTGGTGACATTCATGATATGGGCGATATATGCGAAAGAGCCGAAAAGGGCTCTGCGCTCAGCCCCCGCGAGCTTCTTTCGGTTGCGGGAATCCTCCGCTCCTCCAGAATGCTTCTGGATTATATCCGAAACAACAAAACAAAGGACACGTCTCTTGACGACATCTTTGAGCGTCTTATGCCCTCAAAACCAACCGAGGACAAGATAACGAGAGCCATAATCTCCGAGGACATGATTGCAGACGAGGCAAGTCCCGCTCTTGGCGACATACGACGAAAAATGCGTTCTGCATCAGGCAAGATAAAAGAAACTCTGCAAAAATATGTCAGTGGCTCTCATTCAAAATTTTTGCAAGAAAATATCGTCACAGTAAGAAACGGCAGATATGTAGTTCCCGTAAAATCCGAGCATAAAAACGAGATCAAGGGCTTGCTACATGATTCTTCCGCATCCGGCGCAACTCTCTTTATCGAGCCTATTGCGGTGGTTGATGCAAATAACGAGCTTCGTGAGCTTGAATCAAAGGAACAGCACGAGATAGAAAGGATCCTCTATGAGCTTTCAGGCGAGGTCTCAAAGCTGGCATACAGCCTTAATCTCAATTATAAAAATATAACCGAGCTTGCCTTTATTTTTGCCTGTGCTTCCCTTTCGGAAAGACTCGGTGCAATAAGACCAACTCTCTCGGGAGACCGCACTATGTTTCTCACCCGTGCAAGACATCCTCTTATACCAAAAGAAAAGGTCGTACCGATAGATATTCGCATAGGTGGCGATTTTGATACACTTGTTATAACAGGACCGAACACAGGCGGCAAGACAGTCACTCTCAAAACGCTCGGACTTTTTGCGTTGATGGCGCAATCGGGACTTCATATTCCCGCAGAAGAACCCTCGAGCATATGCGTTTTTGATAAAATCCTTGCCGATATCGGCGATAAACAGAGCATCGAACAGTCACTTTCAACGTTCAGCTCTCATATGGTAAATATCGTTTCTATCGTAAACGAGAAAACTAAAAATTCTCTTGTGCTTTTTGACGAGCTTGGTGCGGGTACAGATCCGATCGAGGGTGCGGCACTTGCAATTTCCATTATCGAGGACATAAGAGAAGCCGGGGCGCTCTGCGCCTCCACCACCCACTATGCGGAGCTTAAAGCATATGCCCTTGAAACAGAGGGGGTCTGTAATGCTTCCTGCGAATTTGATGTAAGCACACTGAAGCCCACATATAAGCTCATTATCGGCACTCCAGGCAAATCAAATGCTTTTGCGATCTCAGAAAAGCTGGGGCTTCCCACCCGAATCCTTGACAAAGCAAGAGCGCAGGTAAGCTCTGATAACAAGCACTTCGAGGATGTTATCGAAAAGCTTGAAATAAGCCGAATCCAGATGGAAAAGGCACGGGAGGAAGCAGAGCAGATGCGATCGGATTATGAAAAATTCAAGGAAGATTCCGAAAATCTCATAAACCGCCGTCTTGCCGATAGCGAAAAAGAGACCGAAAAAGCAAGAGAAAAGGCTGCGGCAATGATCCGAAGCGCAAAAGCATCAAGTGACTATATTCTTGAAGAGATGACCAAGCTCAAAAAGCAAAAAGATGCTGAAAACCTCGGAGAGCATCTCATGGCGGCAAGGAAAAACGTCAGAGAGCATCTCAAAGAAAACAAAAGCAAATTCGACCCCATCGAGGAAAGAACGAACGAAGAATACGTGCTTCCAAGAACGCTCAGGAAGGGAGACGAGGTCCTTATCGTCAGCATTGGCAAAAAAGGATTTATTCTTGACGATCCGCAAGGCAAGGATCAGGTAACTATACAGGCGGGTATCCTCAAAACAAGAGCCAAAATCAGCGACCTTCAGCTCATCGAAAGCACCGTTACTATAACTGACGCCGAGAAAAAACAAAAGGCTGTAAATGACTATAAGCTGACCGTAAGTCGCAATTTCAGAAGCGAGGTCGATCTTCGCGGAATGATGGGTGACGAGGCTTGGTTCGTTGTTGATAAATATCTTGACGAAGCACTTGTTGCCGGTATCCATTCTGTCCGTCTCATACACGGAAAGGGTACGGGAGCTCTTCGCAAGGCTCTCTGGAATTATCTCAAGGGTGACAAAAGAGTTGCCGCATATAAAACGGCCGAGTACGGCGAGGGTGACTTCGGGGTTACCGTCGTTGAACTCAAATAAAAAAGAAAACAGGAGTAAAAAACATGAAAGAACTTAAAATGCTTGGTATAGACCTTGGCGCATCAAGCGGAAGAGGAATAGTCGGCAGCTTTAACGGAGAAAAATTGACACTCATCGAAAACCACCGTTTTCTCAACGAGCCTGTCATACAGAATGGAAAATTCAGCTGGGATATACTCAGAATATTTCATGAAATAAAAAATTCCATAAGAAAATGCGTCCTTGACGGTGACGAGATTGCGACTATCGGCATAGACACATGGGGTGTTGACTATGGTCTTCTTGACAAGAACGGCCATCTCATCTCAAATCCAGTTCATTACCGTGATGCAAGAAACGATGGAATCGAAGAATACGTGGACAAAATTTGTCCCCTCTCCGATATTTATGCAAGAACAGGTATACAATCGCTGAATTTCAACACCATTTATCAGCTTGTTGCAGAGCAAAGGTTTAATGGCGGACTTCTGGATTATGCCGACAAAATGCTTTTCATCCCCGACCTGCTCGGTTATTTTCTGACAGGCGAGATGGCAACGGAATATACCATCGCATCAACCGGCGCAGTTCTTGACGCAGAAAGCAAAAATTACGCCTTTAAGCTGCTTGAAAAGTGCTGCATCCCCGGAAAGCTCTTCACAGATATCGTCGCCCCCGGTCATACTCTTGGTGCGCTTCTGCCCCAAGTCCTCGAGGAGACAGGAAAAACAAATGCAAAGGTTGTAAAAATTGCTTCTCACGACACCGCAAGCGCAGTTATGGCAGTCCCCTCAAAGGAGGAAAGCTTCATTTATATAAGCAGCGGAACATGGTCTCTCATGGGAACAGAGCTTCCCTCCCCCATCATCACAGAAAACGCTTCACGGCTTGGATTTACAAACGAAGGCGGTGTGGAGAACACGATCAGATTCCTTAAAAACATCATGGGACTCTGGCTTATTCAGGAGTCCAGAAGGCAGTGGAAGAGAGAGGGCAAGGAATATTCCTTTGGCGACCTTTCAAAGCTTGCGCTTGAAGCAGAGCCGAGAAAATGCTTCATCAATCCCGACGACAAGCTCTTTGCACCTCCCGGAAATATGCCAGAGCGCATCGTTTCCTATTGCAAAAAGACAGGTCAGAGATCCCCCGAGAGCGTGGGCGAAATAGTTCGCTGTATTCTCGACAGCCTTGCGCTGAAATATAGAAATACCGTTGAATCCATCACCGCATTTATGCCGAAAAAGCCCACAGCCATTCATGTTGTTGGCGGCGGATGTCAAGATAAACTGCTCTGCAAGCTGACCTCGGACGCAATCGGACTTCCCGTTTATGCAGGTCCCGTCGAAGCCACCGCTATAGGTAATATTTCGATGCAGGCAATCGCCGCAGGAGAGCTTTCGGGAGTTTCAGAGGCAAGAGAGCTTATTGCACGCTCCATTGATCTTGATACATATGAGCCTGCAACATTGGATAAAGCCGCATGGGACGAGGCTTACGAAAAATTCTTAAAGCTTCTGTGATATTAAAATGTAAAGACTAACCATAATACCAAATATTATTATCAAAAATAATAAGGGATGCGCCGCAGCGCATCCCTTATGTATTTATTCAATTATTTACCCGAGTTATATTATCGCTTCGTGTTCCTTTCAACATTATACTCCCGAATAAGCAGAGAAACCGCCATCAACGGGAATTACGATACCTGTTACAAAGCTTGCCGCCTCAGGATCTGTAAGATATTTAAGTGTTCCCAGAAGCTCCTCAGGCTTGCCAAAGCGTCCCATGGGAGTTGCCGCAAGTATCTTATTCGTTCTGGAAGTGGGTGTGCCGTCCTCGTTAAAGAGAAGTGCTTGATTCTGCTTTGTTGCAAAGAATCCGGGAGCGATAGCGTTAACTCTAATGCCCGTGTTTGCAAAGTGAACTGCAAGCCACTGTGTAAAGTTTGAAACGCCTGCCTTTGCCGCACTGTATGCGGGTATCTTAGTAAGGGGAGTATAAGCATTCATCGAGGAAATATTGATTATACTGCAGCCCTCTCTTCCGATCATATCAGATGCAAAAACCTGAGTAGGGATAAGCGTTCCCATAAGGTTGAGGCTGAAAACAAAATTGAAGCCATCCTTATCAAGATTGAAGAAGGTCTTGATATCATCTCTTACTTCGTCGCCTTCCTCGAAATATTCATGAGCCGTGGTTGCTCTGGGATTGTTTCCTCCTGCACCGTTGATAAGCACATCGCACTTGCCGAGATCGGTGAGGATCTTCTGATGCACCTCCTCAAGGGCTTCCTTTTCAAGAACATTTGCAGCATAAGCAAAAGCTTTTCCACCATTTGCTCTGATATCCGAAGCAATTTTCTCTGCCGCTTCCCCATTAAGGTCGAGAAGGGCAACGCCATATCCGTTCTTTGCCATTTCAGAAGCAAAGCAACCGCAAAGAACGCCTCCCGCTCCTGTCACAACACATACCTTTGACATATTTTTATACCTCCATACCATACAAAATAATAAAAAAATATATTCCGTCTATATTATACAACGCTTTTTAAACAACAAAATTGCATATATTTGCAAAAAATATTGCATATTCAAAACAAATGTGGTATAATATAGTTGATTGATATACAATATCAAACGTATTCATCAAAAAACGGCAGGTGTAAATGTGACGATCTATAAAAAAGGGGATATTCATCTTCATCATTCAATCGACGAGCATCCAAAGGATTCGGATTTTGTAACTCTCGCCCACCGATGCTGTGAGTTGCTGTATTTCATATCAGGAAACGGCTTTTATACCGTTGAGGGAACGGTATATCCGCTGACTCCCGGCTGTGTGCTAATAATGCGACACAGCGAGGTACACAAGCTCGATATCGACCCCGACACAAAATATGAGCGCATTGCATTTCATTTTCCGCTTTCAATGATAGAGGATAATCCATGGTGTTCCCATCTTGCAAAGCTATATACCGAAAGACCCCTCGGAAAGGGCAATCTTTTTCTTGGAAATGCGGATTCAGTTGCATTTATCGACGCTTGCATGAGAAGAATGTGCCGTAAAAACGTTGCAAGAGAGGAGGAGCGTCTGGCCCTGATGTTTTCAAATCTGACGGCGGTACTCAGCGAGCTGCTCAATATCGAAAACATCAACTCAAAGGAGCTTAATGTTACCATATCGGCAGAGGACGCAACAAACGAGGTGGTCAGAAGCATTATCTCATATATAAATTCCCATCTCACAGAGGACTGGACTCTCGACACTTTAGAGCAAAAATTTTTCTTCAGCAAGTCCTATATAAACCGAGCCTTCAAGCAATCAACAGGCTCGTCGGTTTGGGACTATGTTGTGCTTAAACGACTTCTCATTGCAAGAAATCTTCTCCGAGAGGGCAAAAACGCAACCGTTGCGGCGGCGGAATGTGGATTCCGAGATTATTCGTCATTTTACCGTCAGTATAAAAGGCGATTCGGTATCTCCCCCATCGACGACCGCAAAAATAACTGATAAGGAGTCTCTCTTATGAACAAAACATTTAAAAAAATCATCATTTCCGCTTTGCTTGTGCTTGTGGGCGGAGGCCTCAATTTCTATATCAACCTGCCTGCAATAAATCCCAAAACGACCGAATTTTGGACATTCCTTGCCTTTGTTATATTTCTTGCCGTTCTTCCCTTTATCGTCGTTGATAAGAGAAAGGTTATCAAAAAAAGCGGCGAAAGCAAAGGAATATATGTTAATATTGATTTCAAATCGTTGAATTTTGTAGCTCTTGGCGCAGTAGTGCTTCCGCTCGTTGTCATCATCATCGGAAATATCTTCTCCGCAACTATTTTTAATGCAAAGAAATATGCTTCTCTAATTGATGTTGAAACGGCGGCTTTTGAGGAGGATATGCCTCAGACAAATGAAGTTACAAACATCGCTCTCATGGATACAGGCTCTGCCATCATCATCGGAAACAGAGCCCTCGGCTCACTTTCGGAGGTCGTTTCTCAATACCAATCCAGCAATGTATATTCACAGATAAATTACGGTGGCTCACCAAAAAAGATAAGCTCCCTTGAATATGCCGATTTTTTCAAATGGATGGGAAACCGAGAAAACGGAATCCCCGGATATATTATGGTTGACCCCGTTTACAACACGTCCGAATATAAAAAGCTGAGCAAACCCATTCATTATACCGAAAGCGGATATTTCGGAGACGATCTTATGAGAAAACTTCGTCTTTCTTATCCCACAAAGATATTCGGAACTTACAGCTTTGAAATTGACGAAAACGGCGATCCCTACTATATTTTCTCCTGTCTCTCACCCAGAATAGGTCTTTTCGGAGCATACGATGTAAGCGAGGTCATTATTTTTGACCCCTGTGACGGAAGCTCGGAAATATACGATGTGAATGACACCCCATCTTGGATAGACATCGTTTATGACGGCTATCTTGCAACAAAAAAATACAACTGGCAGGGTATGCTTTCCGGCGGGTATTGGAACAGCGTTATCGGAAATGTTGGTTGCAAAAAGACCACGGACGATTTCGGATACATCGTAAGGGAAGATGATATTTGGTATTTTACGGGCGTAACCTCAGTTGCATCTGATGAAAGTAATATCGGTTTTATCCTTTCAAATGCAAGAACGGGTGAATACAAATTCTATCCCGTTGTAGGTGCCGAGGAATACAGTGCAATGAATGCCGCAGAGGGCGAGGTTCAGGAAAAGGGCTATATTGCATCCTTCCCATCTCTTATCAACGTTGCGGGCGAAGCAACGTATATCATGGTCCTAAAGGACAGCGGCGGGCTGGTTAAGCTCTATGCTTTAGTAAACGTTGAGCAATACAGCATTGTTGCAACAGGCGAAACACAATCGGCAGTTATGGCGAGCTATAAAAAGCTTCTGCGTGAGAACGGAGTAAATTCGAGCGATACCGTCACAGGTAATGATTATACGTTCCAGATTGTTGAGATCAGAATGGCTAATCTTAACGGAGAAAGCTTTATTTACCTTCTCGGAAGTGATGGAAGGACATATAAGGGCAACATATCTCTTGATGAGAGCCTTATCACGTTGCGTAGCTTCGACACTATAACTGTAAATGCAACGGAATCGGATATAAATGGGCTTTTCGATATCGAATCTTATACAAAAGCTGAAAACTGAATTTAACAAAAAATGGGCTAAATCACTTTTGTGAATTAGCCCATTACTATTATTTATAGAAACGCACAGAAGCTTGAGCAAAAATTCCACCACAGCGTACGCAATAACTCCTCAACATCCTATCTGCACAAGCATCATATTCCAAAAACAAACAACTTGCAATATGACATATATTCCCTAACAAGAATTGTATAGAGGGTATATACTCCCGCATCGGGAGCGGGATAAAAATAAGCTCTTTCCATATCAACACCAAGCCGTGAGCAAATATATTCAGCTCTAGGAAGATGAAAATTAGTAGTCACTACCGCAATTGCTCCATGGTCAATGCTTTCAAGAATTTCCATCGAATTTCTTACATTCTCGATGGTGTTGTGCGCCTTGTCTTCAAGAATTATCCTCTCGGGGGCGATTCCCCTCTCCGTAAGGTAATTTTTCATGCAAAGAGCCTCGCTGATCGGCTCATCGTCTCCCTGTCCGCCGCTGACGATGCAAACGACGTCTTCCCTCTCAGTCATGATCTTGTATGTAGTGTCGAGACGGCGTCTAAGCACCTTCCCCGGAGCCCCCGTTGCCTCAACTTTTGCCCCAAGAGTCAGAACCACGGTGTTTTCAGGCAGCTCCGAGATGGGCAAAGCATTACTTTCCTGCGAAAAAATATATCCGCAAAGCAAAATAAAGCTAACGGCATAAAAGGCAAGTGCAAACGCATAAAGAGAACGAAAAAAAGGATATATCCTGCCAAATATTTTTTGTAAAATGCCTTTTTTGTGAAGGAAAAGAACAAGAGGAAGAACAAATACAACCGTAAAAGCCGCAATATAGGGCAAAGTCCCCTCGCTCCAGATAAATAGCTTTATGAGATATGAAAAATAATTTATGAACATAAAGACAGAGCCAATGAAAATAATTATATCGAGAAATTTATTGTATTTTTTCAAAATTCCCTCCTAAAACAAACAAATTAACATCTTCAATTTTATCATAAAGAAAAACCTTTGTCAATAAAATTCATTGACAAAGGCGGCTCATTGATGTATAATTTAGTGGATAAAGGCATAGGGCGGGAGAAAAGCAGTGGCTCTTTTGCTATACTCCTCAAAGGAAGCATCCTCTCGATGCATCATATAAAGCGCACCCATAGAAGGATCAACTCCCAGCATTGCCGCACGGGCGGCATGAAAAGTGCGCTCCGAAACGGATATTTTTAAAGATTCCGGATATATTCCCGCACTTTTCAGAACTGCAGAAACCGTATCGGGAAATGAAGCATCCTCACATCTGTTGAGAATAAGTGCGCAAAAAGCAACACGCATGGCATAGCTTTCCCTCCCGAAAAGTTCTTCACATGCAGAGGAAAGAAGCTCAAGGTCGCTAAGCTGGGAAACTGAAAGATCGGCACTGACGCTCTGTACCAGCTCCGACTGAACTATATATGGCTCGAATCCGCAGAGATCAATTAACAAAGCAGGTGCATCTTCATTTTTCCCGAGAGTGTTCAGAGGGAAAAGAGTAAGGATGAGTATAAGCGACGCAATACAAAAAAAGCCAAGAGCGTTTTTTATATCACTTGGAGCTTTTTTAATAAATTCTCTAATGTTTTTTATAAGCATTTTGATTCCCCCCGCATTTTTTTATATTGTTCCCAACTTTTCGGCTTTTTAGCCCTGATTTTTTTGTAAAGCGAGATTAAAAATGAAAAAAGAAGTCAAGATCAAAATAATTTCAAAGCAATATGAGCTTTCAAGGAAGCTTATGGAAAAGCTCTTCGAAGAATTTGAAGATGAAGTCACAGACGAGGAGGACTCCCCCAAAGGAAATGAAGAAGACACCCTTGAGCTTGGTGCAGAGGGCTATATTTCGGATGACGGTGAGAGGGTTGAGATAAGATATGACGAAAGCGAGCTCACAGGCATGGATGGAGCGTCTACCACCCTGTCGTTTGAAAAAAAGAATCCCTCTCTTGTGACTATGCTGCGCAGCGGGAGCGTTACGACGGCAATGGTATTTGAACAAAAAAAGCGTCATATCTGCGTATATGAAACTCCATATATGCCCTTTGAGCTTTGCATACATACCCTTTCGGTAAAGAACGAGATTTTGACACACGGACTTATTTATCTGGATTATGTTGTAGAATTTAAAGGCGCACAGGCGGAAAGGACGAAATTCACAATGACGATTGAAGAAAAGAGATCTTCGCCCGAGCCGCTTGATGAATATGACGATGTGTAAATAATATAAAAACAAGTCAAGGTCGAACAAAAAATGACCTTGACTTGTTTTTTAGGTTAATAAATATGAGTTTATCATCTCAAAAAAATTTGCATCAATCAAATTGTGCGTGATAAAGCGAACGATAGAAGCCCCCTTCCATTTCCATAAGCTCATCGTGGGAACCCTGCTCGATAACGTCGCCTTCCTTCAGCACCAATATCACGTCTGCGTTCCTCACGGTTGAAAGCCTATGTGCAATTACAAAGCAAGTTCTACCTTCCATAAGCTTATACATCGCATCTTGTATTTGATGCTCCGTTCTCGAATCAACGTTTGATGTCGCCTCGTCGAGAATCAGCATAGGTGTATCTGCAAGCATCGCTCTTGCGATGGTAATAAGCTGCTTTTGTCCCTTTGAGATATTGACTCCGTCATCCGAAAGAACGGTATCATACCCTTCAGGAAGATGCTCGATATAATCATCTATCTTCGCCGCCTTTGCCGCTCTTATGACTTCCTCGCGTGTGGCACCCTCCTTACCGTATGCGATATTTTCAAATATCGTTCCGTGAAAAAGCCATGTGTCCTGAAGGACCATGGTATATGAACCTCTCAGGCTCTCTCGTGTAACCTCTCTTATCTCATTTCCGTCAACGGACACCCTTCCGCCGCAAACATCATAAAATCTCATGAGAAGATTTATAATAGTAGTCTTTCCGGCACCGGTAGGACCAACGATGGCAACAAGCGAGCCGGGCTTAGCATGAAAAGAAAGGTCATGCAATATCTCTCTTGTGCTGTCATAGCCAAATTTTACATTTTCAAGTTTAACGTCCCCAATAACGGAGGAAAGAACTACAGCGTCCTCTGCATCCGCACTCTCAGCGGGAGTATCAATTATTCTGAAAACTCGCTCAGCCGCCGCCATCGCCGACTGTATCTCGTTCAAAATATTAGCAAATTCGTTGATAGGGCCTGCAAATTTTCTCGAATATTGAATAAAGGAAGCAACGTTTCCAAGGTCTATTACGAAAAATGACACGGGATTGATCGCCGTTATCGAATAAAGATAAAGAAAACCGCCAAAAACCGATATCAGCGAAAGAGAGACATTATTTACAAAATTCATAAAAGGACCGATAACGCATCCGTGGTATTCCGCATCGTAATATGCCTTTGTTGTGATCTCGTTTCTTGAATCGAAGCGGGAGATTATAACATCTTCACGGCTATATGCCCTTATGGTCTTCTGCCCGGAAAGCATTTCCTCAGCATAGCCGTTAAGCTCGCCTATCTTACCCGCTCTTGCCTTGAAATAGGGCTGTATCTTCTTGGTCTTATACCTTGTGAAAAATATTGAAAAAGGTATAGTAAAGAGGAAAACGGTCACCATGATGGGAGAAACGGTCAGCATCATGATAAGCGACCCCACAACGGTGACTATTCCCGCCCCCATCTGAAGCAGGTCCGTTGAAAGAGATGTATTTACAGTGTCAACGTCATATGAAATATGGCTTATGATGTCTCCCGTTGCCGTTTTATCAAAATATGAAACGGGAAGGATCGTAAGATGCTCAAATATCTCCCGACGCATGGTATAGGTGATTTTTTGGCTGAGAGTTACCATTATTATTGAATTGAGATAGGACAGAAATGCCGACAAGGTATAAGCTATCACCATAATAATGCAGAAATAAAGTACCCTCGGAATATCAACTCCGCTCTCGCCTTCAATTGCATTTATAGCTCTTCCTGAAAGGCTAGGGCCCCAGAGTGCGAGAATATTCGATGCCAGCATAACGACAAAAGCGGAAAGCGTAAGCCATTTATAACGGAAAACATAGGAGAACATTCTCATAAGCATTCTCTTTTTCTTTATATTTTCCTGCTTTTTATCCATAACGGTATTATTAGTCAAGAATAGCACCTCCCATCTGTGAATCGCTTATTTCTCTATAGACCCGGCATCTCTCCATAAGCTCTTCATGCTTTCCAGAGGCTATGACCGAACCGTTTTCAAGCACAAGAATAAGGTCGGAATTCATTATTGAGCTTACTCTCTGAGCAACGATAACGGTTGTGGTTTCGGAATAATTTTCTCTTATGGCACGACGAAGGGCAGCATCGGTCTTATAGTCAAGGGCAGAGGAAGAATCATCAAGAATAAGAAGCTCGGGAGAGGACGCTATCGCTCTTGCGATAAGAAGTCTTTGCTTTTGCCCACCCGAAACATTCGTTCCCTTGGACGTGAGCATATGAGAATAACCTTCATCCATTTCGGAAATAAATCCGTCTGCCTGAGCAATTTTTGCCGCCTTTATTATATCCGCTCGGGAGATATCTCTGCCAAAGCGGATGTTCTCCTCGATGGTGTCATTATAGAGAAAATCGTTTTGTCTTACTATTCCTATCCTCGAATGAAGTTCCGAGGGCTCATATGAGCGAATATCCTTACCGTCAATAAAAACTTTGCCACTGTCGGGGTCATAATATCGCATGATAAGCTGAATCAGAGTGGATTTTCCGCTTCCGGTTGAGCCGATTATACCGATAGTTGCCCCCCTCGGGAGAGAAAAATCAATATTTGAAAGGTTGTTTTTGAGCTTATTATAGGAAAAACAAACATTTTCAAAAATAAGATATCCATCCTCGGAGGTTCTTTCAAGCTCTTTCATCACGGGAAGATCCGGCTCAATGTCAAGAACCTCGCCGATTCTGTTTGCGGAAGCCGTTCCGCGGGACATCATGGTGAAAATTCTCGTTATGGTGAGCATTGCGTTTGTGACGATGGTGAAATAGGACATAAATGCGATGATAACGCCCGGCTCGCTGAGTCCGCCTCGAACTCGGTAAGCTCCGATGAGAATTACCGCCGCAAGACCGATATTGAGAAAGAGAGTCATCATTGGATTTGTCAACGCCATTGTAAGACTCGCCCTTTTTTCAAGGCGCACAAGCTCACGGTTCGTCGCATCAAAATGTCTGCGCTCGTAGTCCGTCTTTGAAAGTGCCTTGACTACCCTCACGCCCTGAGCATTCTCTCTGACAACTCTCGTCATGCTGTCAACACCGTTTTGAACCTCGGTAAACATAGGAATACCCTTTTTTGAAATCAAAAATACAGTCACCACGATAAAGGGCAATGTTGCAACCATAACGAGGGTAAGTACAGGGTCAAGGAAAAATGTAATAAAAATACCGCCGATAAGAAGGATAGGGGCTCTTACTCCTATCCTCTGCATCATTCCCACAACTCTATGTATCTGAAATGTATCCGACGTCAGTCTTGATTCAAGGCTGGGAACTGTCAGCTTGTCAAGCTGCTCAGAGGAAAGATACATGACTTTTTTAAATAGGTCATGACGGATGGCTTTTGTGGTATCTCTTGCAACCGCCGCAGCGATCCTGTTTGCAACGATATTGCCAACAAGGGCAATGACCGAACAGATTATCATAAATACTCCCCAAAGAAAAATTGCCCTTCTGTTTTCACGTGGCACAACATTATCAACGATATGTGCAAGAATATAGGGCAAGACCAGATCCATAAGAGTTCCAACAATCTTAATAGCAAGTCCAAAGAGCATAGTACCAATAAATTTCCGCAAATATTTTGCTATAAATTTCATTTTCCCTCTGCCTCCGTTTCTGTGAGAGCTTCCTCTGAGAAATCAACCCCGTCAAACTCTGCCTCGGCATATTCTGCCGCACGCTTTGCAGCTTTTTCGAGAAGGCGGATAAATTCCACCGCCTCATTCTCTGTGAATCCCCCGTTTATGTAAGAAATCCATTCCTTATAGGCATTTCTGATCTCGGCACAGCTGTTGGCAGCCTTTTCGGTGGGATAAACAAGCGTAATACGCTTGTCCTGCACGTCCCTTGCCCTTGTAACATACCCGATCTTTTCGAGAGAAGCGAGCGCACGGGTAACACTGCTCTTATCAACGCAAAGTCTGTGCGCTATCTGATCCTGAGAAAGTCCGGGGATACATCTTGAAATCGACGGCATTTTTTAACTCCAAAAAATAATAGTTGCAGGCGCAACGGTTGCGTCTGCAACTATTATACAGCATAACAAATTCAAAGTCAATAAACTTTGTCTCTTCTTGCGGATTTTTATATAATATGCCAAAAGGAGCTTGTCCATCGGTCTGCATCAAAAACTACCGAAACTTTTAGTATTCTCTGCAAAGAATACTGACCTTGTCACACTGCCTATAATAAAAATCTCATACTCCCAATTATTGATTATTATAGAAATGTTTTCATTTTTTCAATATTGTTCTGCTCAAAGGTTATAAGCTCTCTGCCAAGCTTCAAAGCTTTCTCGGGACATCCCTCTCCCTCAAATTCTCTAACATGCTTTGTCATGTCCGTTATGCCCATTGTTGAGCCTTTGATGAGCATTTCCGCCATGTGTCCTACCGAGGGGTCCATCATAGTGTTCATTGCAATTCCCATTTTGGACATTGCCTTTTTCATCATTGGTTCTTCTCTAGGCTTTATCCCCATCGGGGTAAGCTGCTTTTCAGCTTCATGGGCAAATTTTTCATATCCGTGCATCTGCTCGGTAAGCGCTGTCTTGAAATTTGAATCCTCAACCTTGGGGAGCAGGTCAACAATTGCATCAGAGCCCATTTTAACATTCTTATAAATATAGCATAAAAGCTCGGGCGTTTTTTCCATTTTAATTCCTCCAAAAAATAAAAATCGGTATGTGCTTATTCTTTGCACATACCGATTTTTTATTCAAAATTATTTTTTTCGGAGCTTTTGCATCCTTACATCCGTCCCCTCAAAAACAAGAGGAATATATTCACCGAAAATTCGGCTTGCAATTCTATCCCAATATCTTGACCGAAGCTCGTCACGGGTAAGATTTGTGCTGATAACGGTGGATTTCGCCTTTGAAAGCCTTGTGTTTATTACATTATAAAGCACCGAAGCTGTAAACTGATTTGTCACCTCTGTTCCCACATCGTCAAGGATAAGCAGATCGCAATTGTAATATCTGCCCAGGTTATCCACCTCGGTATCCGAATATCCGCTCCCGAAGCGTTCCTTTTCAAAATCGCTTATCATTCCGAGAGTGCTGACATAAAGCACATCAAAGCCCTTATCAATAATTGCCTTTGCCGCCGCAGTTGAAAGATGAGTCTTTCCAAGTCCTGTTTTGCCGAACATTGCTATATTTACGCATTTTTCAGTGGAAAAATCTTCTGAAAAGCTCTTTATGTATTCAAAATTGTGCTTCATCTTTTCATAGTTTTCAGCATTATGACGATAATAATCAAGAGAAAAAGACTCAAATGTCTGCTGCTTCATCAATCCGCCAAGTCCGGAGCTTTCATATGAAGCCATGATAAGCGCACGCTTCATGCAGTCACACATTCCCTTTTCGGTATATCCCGTGTCATTGCATTTTTCACATTCATAATGAACCGAGGTATAGTCCGCAGGATAACCCTTTGAGATAAGAAGTTCCGCACGAGCCTTTTGAAGCTCAAGACTCTGTTTCTTCAGCTCAAGTATCCTTTGAGGCGCATTGTCACCGCCGCCAACCGTTGCTTTCACCCCTTCAAGTCCAAGGGAATATATCGTACTGTCAAGCTCACGCACCTCCGGCACAGCTGCCCAAAGCTCTGCCCTTCTTATATATGCCTCATCCTGAGCTTTTTTATATTTGTTTTCATAAAGCTCTTTTATTTTTTTGACATTTTCGGAGCTGTATCCCATATTTTCCCCCTGTTATTTACCATAACTGCGTCTTAACGCTGCTTCAAAAAATTCATCTGTATCAAAGCTTCCCCTGTCGCCCTCTGCAGCTTCGGTCGCTTTCTTTTTATGCTCATTTATATTCTTTTCTGCGTCGTCTATATTTTTTATTCCCTCGCTGAACCATCTATCAAGAATAGCTCCCGCATAGGGCAAGGAAGCCTTTCCCGTACTGTCAACGGTAAGCTCATATGCCTTTTCTATCATATCAAAGCCGAAATGATATTCAGAAAGCCATTTTTCAATAAGATTTTTTTCCTTTTTGGTAAGTGCTCTTGAATTTATGCCAAAGGCTGTGCGGACCTTGTTCTCGACCTCCTCGAGTCCCTCAAGAAAACGAAGCCTTTCGCCAAGGGTCACAGCATCCGTAATGCCTTCGTCAAGAAAACGGTGAGCCATCTTCTCTGCAGTACGCACGGATCTATGCTCTTTCTTCCCAAGATGTGCAAAAAGCACCAGAATATACTCGCTGTCAAGCCCCAGATAGTCGGAAAGTGCAACCACGATGTTTATCTCTGAGGGGTTAAACATCTTTCCAAAAAGCTGCTGACATTCACCGATAAGGAATTTATATTCCGATCTTTTTTCAAGAAGCCCATTCAGCTCATCCGTGGTATATCTGGGCAGCGAGTCCTCACTTTTCAGCTTTTTCGACCTTGTCTCTTCTTCACGCAATGCCAAAGGCTTCTTCATAGAAGGCTCTGAAACTTTTCTTTCATCCTCAAACTCTATTATATCCGCTCCTCGCCAAAATGCAAGAGAGCTTTCCACTTCTTCCCTTTTAAGTCCTGACAAAGAAATAAGTTCTTCTATCGTGCTGATTCTTTCTGCAGAAAGCAAAAGAAGAAGCTTAATATCCTTTTTTGAAGCCTTGTCTATCCTTTCGATAGTGGCGGCGGGAATCACAGCCACCTTTTTTCCGTAATTAAAAGTCAGTTTCACTTTTATCCTCTCAAAAATTATTTGTCCTCGTTTTCCCCGCACAAAATATTCAGCTCGTAGCATAGCGTCATCAGCGAGTCGCCAAGGTGAACATTCACGACCTTCATATCCTTTATTAGCATATCAAGTTCTTTTCCCGTAAAATTCCATATTCCTCGAACTCCTGCGCCGCAAAGCCTCATCGCAATATCCTGTGCACATTCCTTAGGAAGAGTAAGCACCGCAATGTCAATGCTGTTTTCGCAGCAAAAGCTCTCAAGCTCCTCCATAGGATGAACCGTAACTCCGGCAAAGGTCCCGCCGATTATACTCTCGTCGATATCAAACATGGCAACGGTGGAGACACCTCTTTTGGTGAACATGGGATTTCTCACAAGAGCTTTTCCCAAGTTTCCCGCACCTATTATAACAGCTTTGAAATTGCAATTAACTCCGAGAATCTCGCTTATCTTTGCGTAAAGATACTTAACGTTATAACCGTATCCCTGTTGACCGAAGCCGCCGAAGCAGTTAAGATCCTGACGGATCTGGGATGCGGTAACATTCATCATCTTTGAAAGCTCGCCTGAGCTTATCCTCATTTTTCCGTTTCTTATAAGCTCCCTCAGATATCTGAAATATCTTGGAAGTCTTTTTATTACCGCAGGCGAAACGTATGCCCTTGGCGATGAGGAGCTTGCCCCTATGTCAATGTCCTGCTGCATTTCTCCTATTATCTCAATCTCATCGTTATTCATTTGTTCTCGTCCTTTCACGTATAATTTTTCTGTTCTCAGTCAAAAAAAGTAATTTGAAGTTCTTCAAACACTGCCTATTTCGGAACTGATAATTCCGACGGTTTTTTCGAAAAATTTCATCGTTTTTTGTCTCTTTTTTCTTTTTCGATATTCTTTTTATTTAAAATGACTATTTCGTCAAAAATCACCCATCTCATTTATATCCCGCCTTTTTTCGAAAAAGTGAAAATTTTTCCACACTGTCTTTATCTCGAAAGTTATCAACAGTTTCAAC
>JAZUPD010000021.1:0-32454 GCA_045604985.1 Eubacteriales bacterium | reverse complement strand
CAATTGATAAATATTTGGATAAATGCGGTATTACTCGATATGAGCTTGCTAAGCGAACTGAGGTCAAATTTCAAACTATTGATCGCTACTATAAAAACCATGTCATTCGTTATGATAGTTATATTTTAGACCGTATATGCGCTGTTTTGGAGTGTGATCTTTGTGACATCATCGAATACAAAAGGAATGATGATGGCGCTGACCGTTCAAAGTAATATAAAAATAATAAACCGATACGAATTTGGATTCGTATCGGTTTATTATTAGTATAATGCAAAATACTGCTATCAGATAAGACTTTTGATAGATTTCTTATAAATTTCTATTTTATCGTCTGTCTCGTTTTTATCTTTTCCCGAAGCCAAGAAATAGAACTTAATCTTTGGCTCGGTGCCTGATGGGCGGACGATAATAACATCACCGTTTACCAGACTAAAATACAATACGTTTGCCTTTGGAAGACCTGTGGGGGTGGTTTCACCGCTTTGCATATTAGTAAAGCTCTCTGTCATGTAGTCTCCAAAGATATTCACCAAGACGCCGCCTAGCTCTCTTGGCGTATTGTCTCTGAGAGATGTCATGAGAGCCTCCATTTTTTCGGGACCGTCGACACCCTCCATGTTTACCTCGAGATTTTTTTCGGCAGAAAATCCGTATTTTGTATAGAGTACTTCGAGGGCATCAAAGAGTGTCATGTTTTTCGTCTTATAGTAAGCTGTCATTTCGGCAATGAGCATTGAAGCAACCACCGCATCCTTATCTCTTGCATAAGAGCCTTTAAGATATCCGTAGCTTTCTTCAAAGCCGAAGAGAAAGGCTCCGTGTCCTTCTTTTTCGTAATTTTTAATTACCTCTCCGATAAATTTAAAGCCTGTAAGAACATTATGCATCTTTACACCATGCTCCGTGCATATCTTTGAGGCAAGCTCGGTTGAAACTATGCTTTTTACAACATAGGGTTCATCGGGCATAGTGCCTGTTTCTTCGTAAGCAGAAAGGATATAGTCGATAAGAAGAGCACCCATCTGATTTCCCGTAATAGTCATAAAATCGCCATTTTTGGTTCTGGTAACTACGCCTACTCTGTCAGCATCGGGGTCAGTTGCAATAACAAGATCGCTTCCCACATTCTTCGCAATATTTATTCCAAGAGCAAAAACCTCGGAAAATTCAGGATTTGGCTTTTTTACCGTCGGAAAATTACCGTCAATTATCATTTGATCAGGAACTGTATAAAGATTTTTTATTCCCACTCTCTTTAGAATTTCAGGAACCATTTTATAACCCGTTCCGTGGAGAGGGGTATATACTATGCGAAGATCATCCGAGACCTTTTTTATAACATCGGGATTTACAAGCTGTTTCTCAACCTCGGCAAGATATTTTTCATCAATATCCTCGCCGATTATGATGATTTTTCCGTTTTTTACAGCCTCATCGAAATCCGAAAGCGCAACGTCATTAAAAATATCAACCTTTCCTATCTCTGCAGAAACCGTGTCGGCGTGCTCGGGCGGAAGCTGTGCACCATCATCCCAATATGCTTTATATCCATTGTATTCCTTGGGATTATGAGACGCTGTGATATTGATGCCTGCAACACATCTTAATTCCCTTATGGCAAAGGAAAGCTCGGGAGTTGGTCTTATGTCGTCAAAAAGATAAGTTTTTATTCCGTTTGCGGCAAGGACCTGAGCGGAAATTTTAGCGAAAAGCTCGGAATTATTACGGCTATCATAAGCAATAGCAACACCGTCATTTGCTCTGCCTTCCTTAAGAATAAGAGCTGCAAGTCCTTTAGTTGCATGAGCAACGGTATGACGATTCATGGCATTCATGCCCACCTTCATCGTTCCTCGAAGCCCCGCAGTTCCAAAGGAAAGATAAGATGAAAATCTGCTTTTGATCTCTTTTTCATCTTCTTTGATACTTATTAGCTCGTTTTTTTCGCTCTCAGAAAGCTTATCACATTCAAGCCAATTCTTAAAATTTTCTTTGTAAGAATAATTCATGCATTCTCCTTTTCGCTTTTATACTGTTCAAGAGCTTTTGCAAGCTGATCCGGACAAGAGGTGTTCTTCATTCCGCATCTGATACCCGAAAGGCGGAAAATTGCGTCATCAACCTTCATACCAGTGACAAGTGCAGCAACTCCTTGTGTGTTTCCCGAGCAACCGCCCGTATATTTTGCACCTACAATGATATCGTTTTCAATTTCAAGGTCAATTTGTCTTGAACAAACACCGTTAGGTGTGTAAGTAATGTGTTTTTTCATTTTGAAATGTCCTTTCAAATTTTATTATTTTTTTATAAAATTTATTCATTGATTTTAAAAAAACCTATCGGAATATAGCGAATACCCTCAAGAATCAGAAAGACCAGAAGATCCAAAAGCTTGGCTTCTTCCATCATCTCAAAAACGATCCTAAATGAATATTTCTTATTGAGATTGGAAATGGGAAGGGAATCTATACGTTCGGGATTCATTTTACACAATCTTGCCGCTTCTAGAATATTTGGAATAGTCTCTCTGTTTTTCGGATAGATCAATATTTCAAAATGATCATTTCCTTCATCGAGAGAAAGGAGGCTAATAGGTGCAGATGTCAATAGAGCAAATCTTGTTTCTTTTTCCGCATCAGGATGCTTAATATCACATACCTTGACTATTTTCAGATTGTATTTCAAAATAAAATCATAGATACTGTCAAGCTTTCCCGAATCCGTGTTTTCGATAGGAGCTATACAGTAATTTGAAGTTTCATTAAAAACATCCTCGAAAATATCAGCAAAGCTGTGGCGCGGAATGATCTTATACTCGCTATCCAAAAAAAATCGTACATACGTCATTTGTGAAAGCGAATCACAGAAATTTGATACTATATAAGGCGGTCTATCAACCATCTCGGTTGTAAAATCACTGTGAAGCACCCCAAGTGCTTCGTGCCTAAGATATTTTGCACCGACGAGTACTTCGGATATATCACTGATATCCGAAGTATGAAAAAGCGTTGAAAAATCTTTATATGATGAATATCCGCTTCTCAGTGCCGAAGCGACAAGCTCTCGCATCCAAAGATCATAAGCTTTCTTTTCGAGTGCACGATTACTTTTTATGCTTTTTATATTGTCGATAATTATTTCGATGTCTTTTTTCATCAGAAGTTTTCAAGAATACCAAAGCTATCATCAAGGAAAACCTTCATTTCCTCTGCGGTAAGATTTCTCTGAGACATGAGCGTGAGATAGAATATCTGCTTTGCAACCTTTTTTGCTTTGTCTTCGTCATTCTCACAGAGAGAAGCAAGATGAGTGATAAGTGATGACGATGTATTAACGACCAGCTTCATTTCGAGAGGGAAGGATGGAGCGTTTCCGACTGATGACATGGAATAAAGCCTCATCATCTCCTCCATTCTTCTCGATTGCTCAGAAACATTAAGAATTGCCGGAGTATTTGCGTCCTTCAAACTTTCAAAGACCACATCAAGATCGACTTTTCCGCTCGCTTCTTTAAAAACAGACACAAGTTTTTCATTGTTTTCGCTTTCGCCATCACCTTTAAGTACGCCTGCGATATCAGCGTCAACTCTGACGTATTTCACGCTCGGCTCATAGCTTTCAAGCATTGATATGAACTGTGTATCAATAAGTTTTTCGAAGAGAGCGACTTTTATTCCTTGAGATTCGAAAAGGGAAATATAGCGAGCCTGAAGATCAGCGTCTGTTGCATAATAGACAGTGTTTTCATGCGTTTCCTTTGCACCCTCCAGATAGACCTCCCTTGTTACATAGCTTCCGTCGGTAAGATGAAGGAGAAGGGAATCGGAAATGCGGTCATAGAACTTTTTGTCTCTCATGCAGGCGTATTCAACGAAGGTTCGGACGTCATTCCAAACTTTTTCGTATTCATTGCGTTCGTTAATGAAGAGTCCCGCCAGCTTGTCTGCAACCTTCTTTACTATATGAGCCGAAACCTTTGAAGTATAAGTGTTGTTCTGCAGATAGCTTCTCGAAACATTAAGGGGAAGCTCGGGACAGTCAAGAACACCCTTAAGCATAAGCAGATATTCCGGAATTATTTCTTTGATGTTATCAGCAACGAACACCTGATTATAATAAAGCTTGACCTGTCCTTCTACCGATTCAAACTCATTATTAAGCTTGGGAAAGAAAAGTATTCCCTTGAAATTGAGTGGATAATCTGCATTGATGTGTACATAGAAAAGAGGATCACGAAAATCGCCAAAGAGCTTTTTGTAAAATTCATTGTATTCCTCGGGCTTACATTCGGAAGGATTTTTAAGCCAAAGGGGCTGAACGTCATTTATGGGCTTAATTTCCGGATCTTCCTTCTTTTCACCGTCCTCAAAAAATATCTCAACGGGCATAAATGCACAATATTTATCGAGCATAGAGCGAATTTTTCCGCTGTCGAGATATTCTTCCTCGCCATCGGAGATGTGCATTGTAACAGTCGTTCCTTTTTCAACTCTTTCACTCGGAAATATTTCGTATTCACCATCACCGTTGCATATCCATTTCACGGCGGGAGCGTCGGTATACGACTTTGTTACCAGCTCAACGGTATCACTGACCATGAAGGATGAATAAAAGCCGAGACCGAAATGACCGATAATGCCGTTTTTTGCAGCGGTGCTTTCATCCTCGTATTTTTCAATAAATTCAAGCGCACCTGAAAGGGCGATCTGGCAAATATATTTCTGAAGCTCGTCTTCTGTCATTCCGATACCGTTATCGCTTACAGATAGAGTTCTTGCGTCCTTATCAAGTGTAACCGTGATTTTAAAATCGTCTTGGAAAGAGGGGATCTGACCAAGCGACTGCAATCTTTTTAGCTTTGTAATGGCGTCTGTTGCATTTGAAACTATTTCACGAAGAAAAATATCCTTCTCAGAATAAAGCCATTTCTTGATTATAGGGAATATATGCTGAGATTCGACGGATATTCCGCCTTTCTTGTTTTGAATTTCTGACATTTCATTAACCTCTTATTTCTTTGTTTTTTTGCTTGAAGATGACTTTCTTCCGTTTTTAATTCGTTGGATGGCAGTGCTTCCATGCTTTTTTATAAAGGAAATTATTGGCGACGAAACTTTTATATCATTTTGTGTTTCGACGGGCGGAAATTCTGGATCATTGATAGCTCGGAGTCTATTATTAACGATCTCTTCGATAACATCTGCAACATAAGCAAAGAGGGGAACACCGATAAACATTCCGGGAATACCCCAAAGACTGCCCATCACAGTAATGGCTATGATAATACCAAAGGAGCTGAGTCCGAGGCTCGAACCGAGAATGAATGGAGCAACGATATTGCCGTCGATCTGCTGGATGATAATGATAAGGATGATAAAGAGAATAACTTTTTCGGGATTGACGATAAAAATAATAAAAGCACTGGGAATTGCACCGAGAAAAGGACCGAGAATCGGAATAATGTTTGTTATTCCCACTATGACCGCAACCAGAGGAGCATAAGGAATACTAAAAAGAGAAAAAATTATGAAGCCCTCCACCGCAACTATTATTGAATCTGTGATCGCACCGATTATATAGTTGCCAAATTTATTGTTAATATGGCTAACTCTGTAAATGAAGGAATCATATTTGTCCCGTGAAAAAACAGCTCTGAAAATTCTCTTGAACCAAAGTGCCATTCTTTCTTTAAATACAAGAACATAAATTGATATAAACAAACCAAGCAAAACATTCGTAATACCGCCGACGATATTAGTACCGTAATTTATTGCCCAATCTCCGACTTTTTTAAGAATGTCTCCGGATGTATCGAAGAATGTTTCGAGATTTGCAAGTATTTTTTCTGTGTCAATAAAATCAAATATATCGGTATCCTCGGCAAAAAACTCCGAATTGCTCATTAAATTGTTTGCCCAATCTATTGCCGCATTGATATATCCGTCAGTCTTTGCAATAAGGTCTTTGAAGGCAAAAACAAATTGCGGGATAATGATAAGCAAGATACCGGCTACGATAGCAAGAACTATAAGGTATGTTAGCACGATGGAGAGCGTCTTTTTTAGCTTTTGACGCTTGATTTTTTTCAATGCTTGATTTCTCAGAGCTTTATATATCGGATTGCAGAGATATGCAATTATAAATCCTATAAGCACAGGATTGAGAACCGAAATAATAACGGAAAATATAATTGCAAAGGTTCCAAAATTAACGAGCGCAAAAAGTGCAACAAAAACAGCAGCCAGAATACAGAGTATTTTCAAATAGTTATTTCTGTCGTTTTTTTTCTTATTATCATTGTTCATTCGATACACTTCCTAAAATATTTATTTATTATATTATACTTCTAATTGAGTAAAAAGTCAAGAATTTAGGGCGATTTTAAGAAAATAATTGACATAGGAAATTATTTATGTTATCATTTTATCAGGTGGTGATAATATGATATTAAATAAATTGATTTTCGATAAAGCGTATGCAAAGATAAATCTTTATCTCGATGTTATAAAAAAGAGGGACGATGGATTTCACGACATAAAAAGCATAATGCAGAGTATTTCACTTTGTGACGATATCCAAATCAGTCTTTCTGAACGTTCTGATGACAGGATAGAGTGTAATGTTAAAAATATTCCGACCGATTCATCGAATTTAGTTATAAAAGCAGCGAATGCGTACAGAAACGAAACGAAAAAGGATTTCGGTGCTAACATCAAAATTGATAAAAAAATTCCTTCATCTGCCGGTCTTGCCGGTGGAAGCTCCGATGCCGCAGCAACTCTCCGAATCTTAAACAAATTAAACCCTGAGCCTTTGGATGAGGCAAAAATGCTTGAAATTGCGGCTTCTATCGGCTCGGACGTGCCATTTTGCTATGTAGGCGGTACGGTTTTGTGTGAAAGCAGAGGAGAAATTTTGACCCGTCTTGAGGATAGTCCGCGCCTTCATGTTGTTGTTGCAATAAAAGGGGAAGGCGTTTCAACCCCGAAAGCATACCGAGATATAGATGAAATATACGGCGATTTTTCTTCTGTCCGTGACGGAGGAAAACTGCAAATTATTTTAAACGGTCTTTTAAAAAAAGATAAAGAGCTTATTTGTGCAGGTACATATAACATTTTCGAGAGTGTTGTTGAAAGAGAGAGACCGTATGTTAATCTTATCAAGGGTATCATGTACAGTAACGGAGCTCTCGGTTCAATGATGAGCGGAAGCGGACCTTCTGTATATGGAGTGTTTCCTGACGAAGCGAGTTCCGAAAAGGCATATAACGAGCTTTTATCAGCGGGCGCATTGACCTATAAATGCACCACATAAAAAAGAACTCCTTATCGGGAGTTCTTTTCTTTTAAAAATGTTTTCGAAGCAAAACAAATTAAGAAATAAACTATAACGCCGTAAAGAACGTCGGAAAAGTAGGAAACCGACATAAGCAAGATTTCCGAAATCGACTCGGGAGCGCCGTAAAAAACATCGAATATGACTCTCATCGTGATTTTTGACACCGAAAGCAGAACGGCGGATATTAAGGCTCCGAAATGTAAGAATTTTTTTTCGGTCTTATTTTTTTGCGGAAAAACAGACACAAAAACAATAGCCATTATAAGCATATCCGCACCAAAATATATAAGAGCATCAATAAGCGTTGCCGTATCCAAAGCCTCACCTTTTACGACCGTAACGAGAGGGGAACAAAAATACCTTGAAAGAGTTAGAACTACCGTTGAAGTGATAAAAAAAGATACAGACCTTCTTCTTATAGCGCATAACATATTCGAAAATAAATGCACCCAAATAAAAAGCTGACAAGTTCCGAGCAGGAAATCAAAAATATCGGGCAAATATCCTTCAAGATAGATAACATCAGAACATAAGCGCATATATATCGGAGACAGGACGGCACTGTAAATTAGATATAGCACTGCAAGAATCAAGGCGAAATAGAAATTTGTTGAAAATTTTTTGTTTTTCATAATCCTCCATCATGTTTTTCTCTTTTTGGGCATATTATTTTATAAATCATAAAAGTGAGGTGATATTATTGGCAAAAGAAATGCCGATAGAAAACAAAAGCGCGATCCTGACTTATGATGCGCCGATAACGCACCGCCGTATGCTTGAATACATAAACATTTTTGCCGAAAGATATAAATGCTTTAAAATATCATTTCTCGGCAATTCGCTAATGAACAAAAGTATACCTATGATAACATTGGGCAAAGGAAAAAAGAGCATTCTCTATATCGGTGCTCATCACGGAATGGAATGGATAACAACAGCACTTTTGCTAAAATTTGCAAATGAATACTGCGAACTTTTTGAGGCAAACGGACATATAGGTCATACTTCGATAAGCTATCTTAATTCTACGAGGAGCATAATAATAATACCCATGCTGAATCCCGATGGTGTAGATTATCAGATAAACGGTGTCAGTAAAAGCAATCCTCTTTATGAAAGACTCATAAAAATGAACGGTGAAAACGAAGACTTTTCACTTTGGCAGGCAAACGGCAGGGGTGTTGACCTTAACCATAATTACAATGCCGATTTCTATGAATATTTGAGAAGCGAAGAAGCGCAGAAGCTTTCAAACGGTGCTCCCACAAAATGGTGCGGAGTTTCGCCCGAATCGGAGCCGGAGAGCGGTCTTGTGGCAAATTTTTGCCGTTTTAACGACGACATCGAGATGTTTATATCTTTTCATTCTCAGGGCGAAGAAATTTATTACGGAGATAATTTCGCCCCACCGAAGGAAAATATCAGAATTGGAAAAATGCTTGAAAGGCTTAGCGGATATAAGCTTATGGAAACCGAAGGCAGTGCCTCGAGCGGAGGTTTTACAGATTGGATAGTTAAGGAGCTGCGTAAGCCGGCATACACAGTCGAATGCGGAAAGGGCAAAAACCCGCTACCAATATCAGCTCTCTTTGAAACTTACTTCAAACTTCGCAGAATGTTATTTGAAGCTCCTATGATCATTTAAGCTTGACGAGCAATTCAAAAATAAAATACAAAGCAATAAGGTGTGCAGGATAGAACAGGTAGAAAAGATACTGTTTTACTTTTCGCACGCCTTTTGTTCTTGATGATGAGCCGCTTTTTCCATTATAAAAAACGATCGGAATGAAAGAAAGGGCGGAAAAAAGCTGCATCTGTTGCCACAAGGTAGCAGAATCCATTTTTAAAAATGCAAGTATTATCATTCTTGCTGAAAATAGGAGCAATATGGGGACAAGTATAAGCTTTTTAGATATTGAATTTGAATCTGATATATAAAACAAAAATACAAGCAGTATAGCAAAGTATCCATAGTCAACCGATAAGCTGTCTGCAAAATAGCAAGCTGCCATAAGAGGGAGGAAAAAAAAGAGCCTTATCTCTTTTCTTTGCGATTTTATGCACATATCTGTGAAAATAAGCATGACAAGCGAAATAGCAAAGGTAAACATTATATTGAGGGAATCTCTATAAATCAGCTTACCGTGAAAGCATAAATTAAACGGGATCTCGGATATAATACCCGCAATAAAAAGCCTTGCAGTATAATAAACGACATTTTTCGTGTGCTTAAAGCCCTCGGAGATTAAAAAAGCAAAAATCGGGAAAGAAATTCTGCCTAAAAGTCTGAGTAAAAGCGCAATATCGTAGTCTCCAACGCCGTTCGCTATCATCATATACCCCGTATGGTCGAGGAGCATCGTAAAGCAAGCAATGAGTTTTAAAATATTTGAGCTCATTTTTTGAGGAAAGAAATAGAACCGTCTTCTTTTACATCAACTATCGCAAGAGAATGAAGCGTAACGCCTTTTTCTCTTATCAAATCTCCGCCGCGCTGAAAAGCCTTTTCGATGCAGATGCCAACCCCCGCAACTTCTGCCTCCGCCATTTTCACAAGGCGCATTAGGCCCATAACTGCTTCACCGTTCGCAAGAAAATCGTCGATGATAAGCACATTATCACCCTCATTTATATATTTTTTATCAATTCTGGCGGTATAATCCTTGTTTTTCGTATAAGAATGGACGTCCGTGGCATAGACATCCCCGCTGAGGTTCAGCGAATCGGTCTTTTTTGCAAAAACAACCGGAACATTACCGAAAAACTGAGAAGTAATGCAAGCAATGGCAATTCCCGAAGCTTCTATGGTAAGTATTTTATTTATTTTCTTGTCCGCAAAAAGTTCTGCGAATTCCTTTCCGATTTCAATCATCATCCCAACATCTATTTGATGGTTGAGGAAACTGTCAACCTTTAAAATCCCACCATCGCAAAGTTCACCGTTTTCGAGTATCTTTTTCTCCAGAAATTCCATTAACAAATCCTCCAGAAATGTCTGATTTTTTACAATTATACCACAAAAATGAGATTTCGTAAAGAGAAAATGACGAAATATCGAAAAAAGTGATTGATTATTTTCAAAAAATGTGTTATTATATATTAAATGGTCATAAAAAACCGATTGGAGGATGAAAAATGTCCGAATCTAAAAATATCATTTTCAGAAATTCCGTTGGGGGATACAACAAAAAAGATGTCAATGAATACATTATTCGTTCTTCTGCCGAGCTTATTGAAAGAGAACAAGCGGCAAGCGAAAGGGTAAAAAGAGCCGAAAAAGAATTGAGTGAAATTCTTGAAAAGTTGCAAAAAATAGAAGACGAGCTTGAAAAATCCAAGATCATCATAGGGGAAAAAGAAGAGGAGATTAAAAAAATAACCGCCGAAAAGCAGCTCATTGAAGAAAAAGCTTTATTACAGCTTGAAACAGCTTCAAAACTCGATTTTGAAAAGCAAGAGGTTATAATATCCAAGCAATATGAGGAAATAGAATCTCTGAAGGCAAAAATCGAAGAGCAAAAAGAGCAAAGAGGCGAAGTCGATATTACAAAGGAAAAATACGAGGAACTCGTTAAAAAAGCCGCACTTTATGAAAAAAACAGTGCAAGTATCAGCGAAACTCTCATTTCCGCAAATAAAACGGCAGAAGAAATCGTTTTGGCGGCAAGAGAAGAAGCTAGGATTATTGTTGAAAAGGCGGAAAAAGAGCTTGAAACAAATAGAAAAAATATAGAAGAAACATCAAAAAGATCGTTGGAAAGTCTTTTTGGCAAGCTTTCCCTTGCTGCGGCCGAGAGTCGCAGAGACGTTACCGCCGTTACATCGTATACATACAGAGTCCTTGAGAAAGCACTCGAAGACATAAAAATAAAATCGAGCAATTCTGAGACAAAGATAAAGAGCTATGAAGAATCTATTTGGCGGGCTGTTAAAGACGATCTCAAAAGTATAAGCTGCTCCTTGGGACGATCAGAGCAGAAGAAATTATCTTCCGCTACTGAGAAACATATGAAAAAATAATGGATAATATTAGAAAAATTCATACAGATACACTTAAGGAAAACCTTTTATCTCTTCACGCAGGCGATTCGGTGCTTCTTTCGGGAACCATATATACCGCAAGAGATGCGGCGCACAAAAGAATTTTTCAGCTGATGGACAAGGGCGATACGCTTCCGTTTGAGCTTCGCAATTCGATTATATATTTTGCGGGACCTACTCCTGCAAAAAATGGGAGGCCTGTAGGATCGTGCGGACCGACCACATCTTCGAGAATGGATATTTTTTCCCCAAGACTTATTGAGAATGGACTTATTGCTATGATAGGGAAGGGACAAAGAAGCCAAAGCGTTACAGATGCGATGAAAAAACACGGCGCAGTATATTTCTGTGCTATCGGCGGAGCAGGAGCTCTTGCTTCAAAAGCGATCAAAAAATGCGATGTAATCGCATTTTCCGAGCTTGGCTGTGAATCCGTTAAAAAATTGGAAATCGAGGATTTTGCTTTGATCGTCGGAATAGATTCCGAGGGCAACAGCATTTTTAAAAAATGAATATCGGAGAAAAAATTAAAAAGTTACGCACCTCAAAGCTTATGACACAAAAGGAGCTTGCAGGGGATATTATTACGCGGAATATGCTTAGCCAAATTGAAAACGGAACGGCTTTGCCTTCGCTTCAAAGTCTTATATATCTCGCCAACCGCCTTGGTGTTCAGCCTGGTTATCTTCTGACCGAGGGCGGTGCTAATGAGATGTATTACAGAAAATACATCAACTATCCAAATATGATCAGCTCATTTAAAAGCGGTGAATGGGAAATATGTCGCGATCTTTGTCTCTCCTGCCTTGCAGACGGCTCTGATAATGAAATTACTTATATGCTCGCAAGCTCAGCATATAATATCGGTCTCTCTTGCTTTTTTAAAGGCGAGCTGAAAAGATCTTCAAAAATGTTTGAGGAAGCCCTGGAATATTCGTTTTTAACTGCATTCGATGTGGGAAGCATTGTTGTCTGCGTAAAATCTCACGCCAAACTTATGTCGGCAATATCTCCCAGCCTAGCCATTGATATCCCTGATAGCAGCAGTAGTTCTTCCTGTTCTTGCGATGTATGTAAATTCACCGAGTTGATCTCTTCTTGCGATAAAGCTTCCAAGGACGAAGTATGGAAAAATATAAATTATAAGCATTTTATAAGTGCAAAAGCTTTAATGGCTTCAGAAAATTATAGCGCAGCTATTGGTCTTCTTTCTCATATTTGTTATGATAGCAGTTTTCCAAAGCCCATTATATATATGGCTTTTAACGATCTTGAAAAATGTTGCAAAGAGACGGAAGATTTTAAAGGTGCTTACGAAATATCACAAGCAAAGATACAGCTTTTCGAAAAAATGCTTGCTGATACATAAAAGTATGGGGTTGCGCAATTGCAACCCCAAAAAATATTTCAACTTGAATAATCCTCAAAAAGAGAAATCAATTTTTCCGAATCTTTTACAACTATACCGTCAAGCAATTTTTTTCTGTCAGCTTCCGGAAGAGTCTTTACATCAACATTTATAGTGCCTAGAAGATATCTTCTGTCACTGTCATAAATTCCGATAATACCGTCGTTTTCCATTAGTACAACGAAGCAATCATCTTCAACCTCGAGTCTCGTTAGCCTTGTTTTTATATCCGAGAGCTGATTTGAAGAACTTGCACTCAGACGATTGTATTTCATTGTGTTATCAAGGGAAAAAGAAATCGAGAAAAATGCCAAAAAAATGCTGAGTGCAGTAATAGCGTAAAAAATAATTTTTTTCATATTTAAACACCCCTGAATGTCCCGAAAAATTTCTTGTTGATTTTATTATTACCGTGAATTCATAATATATTCAAAAAAATTGTGTATAATATTACCATATATTTGCTTTCATAGGCTTTTGAAAGGAGAAACAACTTGAAAAACAAGGATAAAAATACAAATCAGAAGAAAAAAAGAGGCTTGTTAGGAAGAATTTTGATCACTCTTCTCAATTCTTTTTTTACTATTATGCTGGTGGGAATCATAACAGCAATAATTGTCGGCAGTGCCTTTGCGATTTATGTAAAAAACAATATTGATATCAAGGTCGATGAAACGAAATTCGAGCTTAATACTACCAATACCACCACTAAGCTCTATTATTATGATTTCAGCGACAGAGCTAACAGAATAGGTCAAGCCATTGAGCTTGAAAACGCCCGTCTTTACGGTGGCTCTAACAGCATTTTCGTTCCTTATTCTCAAATTCCAAAGAACTTGATAAATGCATTTGTTGCTATCGAGGACGAACGCTTTTGGGATCATAAGGGCGTTGACTGGTACAGAACGATAGGTGCAGGAATAAACTTTATCTTTCCTATAAAAGATAAATTCGGTGCTTCAACCATTACGCAACAGCTTATTAAAAACATTACGGGTGAGGATGATTACAAGATCCAGCGTAAGATTCAGGAAATTTTCTGGGCTCTTGATCTTGAAAGCAAAAAATCAAAGGAAGATATCCTGACGCTCTATCTCAATGTAATCAATCTCTCACAAAACTGCTATGGAGTCCAGGCGGCGGCAAACACCTATTTCGGAAAGGACGTAAGCGAGCTGACGCTTCTTGAATGTGCCTGCATTGCCGCAATAACGAACAATCCTTCATACTATAATCCTATAAGATTCCCCGAGCATAACAAAGAACGCCGTCAGACTATCCTCTGGAAAATGAGCGAGGAAGGGCTTATCAGCAAGGAAACGATGAACGCTCTTTATGACGAAGAACCTGTTTTCAATCTAACCACCGCAGATAAGGGTAGCACAAACATTAACTCCTGGTACACGGATATGGTAATAAACGATGTTATTGATGACCTTGTAGCAAAGGGATATACCTATCAGGCTGCAAATCTGCTGGTTTATTCGGGCGGTCTTAAGATTTATACCTGTATGGATCCGAATGTTCAGAATGTGCTTGAGGAGGTCTATTTGAACGATGAATATTTCCCTGAGCATACCAGCGGTATGCCCGCTCAGTCCTCTATGATAATTATAGACCCTGCGACCGGTGATGTTTTGGGTGTTGCGGGAGCAAAGGGCGAAAAGAAGGGAAATCGCATTCAGAATTTTGCAACCGATACAGTCCGACCAGCCGGCTCATCAACGAAACCCGTTTCTGTTTACGCACCGGCTTTGGAAAACGGTCTCATAACATATGCTACCGTGTATGACGACACCCCGGTCAATTTTAGGGAGAATAATAACTCTCCTTGGCCTCACAATCTACCCGATGTTTATGGCGGTCTTACAAATATCAACAGTGCCATCGAACGCTCGGTTAACACAATCGCAGTCAAGGTCCTTGAAGATGTAGGGCTTCAGAACTCTTTTGAGTTTTGCCGCGATAAGCTGGGTATGGAGAGTCTTCTCGAGCTTGTTGAGCTTTCCAACGGACAAATCCTTTCGGATGTAGCACCGGCTCCGCTTGCTCTTGGGCAGTTCACATACGGTGTTACCGTCAGAGAAATCACAGCTGCATATACCGCATTTGCAAATGATGGCGTTTTCAATTCCGCCCATTCATATCTAAAGGTAACAACTGCAGACGGCGAGGTGCTTCTTTCAAATGAAGACCCGGGAAATATTGTTCTCAGTGAAGAAAATGCCGCCATTATGACCAAAATGCTTTCAAATGTTGTAAATAACGGTACTGCGAAAGCCATAACGCTCCGTAAAACTATTGATTGTGCGGGAAAAACGGGTACTACCAGCGACGACTACGATAGATGGTTCATCGGATATACCCCTTACTACATCGGTGGTGTTTGGTATGGCTATGAATATCCGAAATCCCTCTCCAGCCTTAAGAGTAATCCTTGCGTTTCTCTTTGGGATACCGTTATGACAAAGCTTCATCAAGGATATATCGACGAAGCGGCAAACGGCGGCGAGGAGCTAAAGAAATTCGAAATGCCCGGAACAGTTATAAAAGCTACATTTTGCAAGGATTCGGGACTTCTTATGACCGATGCTTGCCGTGCCGACCCAAGAGGCAACAGAGCCGAAACGGGATATTTTGCCATCGGTACGCAACCTAATTCTTACTGTACGACTCATGTTATGGTTGATTACTGTACAGCTTCGGGTGCTGTTGCAAGCTCTTGTTGTCCATCTGATAGCATCACCCGTGTTGGTCTTATAGAGGTGAATGACAGAAGTTTCCCCGTTCAGGTAAGAATTACCGACGCACAGTATGTTTACAGAAATCTTCCCGAAACAACAGAACCCGGCGGATGGTGGGGGGATCCTTTCTTTATCAACACCATCCCATCGGGAACTTATGTCGGCTCCTCCGATGTTGAAACTCAATATAATCAGTTCTGCTGGAAGCATTTTGATTTTGATGCCTTTAGGCGTGGAGAAATCACTGCATCAATCAAAAGAAGTTACAATTAGTTTTAAATAATCAAATCACCTCATAGAATTCTATGAGGTGATTTTTATGAAAAGATTTAAAAGAAAAATTATATCATCATGCAAAAGATCGAGAGCAGACGGCAGAATTATCCTTGCTTCTATCGCTATTGTTTTATTTTTCGGAATACTTTCAAGGGTACTTTCGGGAAGTCCGCTATATATGTTAAGACTTACGGGATTAAAAAATCAGATTCCCCGTGCATGGATATTCACCTGCATATGGACCTTGTGGTATATAGTGCTAGGCTTTTCCTTTGGATTTATATTAGGAAACAAAAAAGCGGGGAAGGATATATATAAATTCAAAGGGTCGCTTTGGTTTGTTTGCATGATGGTATTCAATGTTGTATGGTATCCGCTTTTCTTTCGTGCGGGAGCGGTTTTTATAGCACTCGTTGATATAGTGATAATAGCCATTTTCTGTTTTTTGACTGCACTTGAATATTTTAAAATAAATAAAGTTACCGGTTTTGTACTCATATATCATTTGATATGGCTGGTTCGCTGTTTTGTTATAAATTTAAAAGTTTTTTTGAGTATTTAGAAATATAATTCATAAAAAACACAAAATTCACTTGACAAATGCATAAATATGCGGTATAATCTTACAGACGCTAAAATACTACATTATTTTTTTGGAGGATCTAAAAATGAAATTCACAAAAATTCTTTCCATCGTTCTTGCGGTCATGATGCTCTTTACTTTCATATCTTGTGGAAGCGGAGAGGCGGATGCAAAGAACACAGACACAGCTGCTGATACAGCTACAGAAACAGTTGCAGATACCGAAAATAACGGCGAGGTTTCAGTTTCAGATACCATCGTTATGGCTACGAATGCTGCATTCCCCCCTTACGAGTTCTATGAGGGCGAAACCATCGTTGGTATCGACGCTGAGATCGCTGCTGCTATTGCTGCAAAGCTTGGCAAGACTCTCGTTATCGAGGATATGGAATTCAGCTCCATCATCACCGCTGTTCAGCAGGGCTCTGTTGATTTCGGCATGGCCGGCATGACAATCACCGAGGATAGACTTCTTGAAGTTGACTTCTCCAGTAGCTATGCTAACGGCGTTCAAGTCATCATCGTTAAGGAAGGCTCTCCTATCACAACTGTTGATGATCTTTATGCAGAGGGCGCTACTTACAAAGTTGGTGTTCAGCTCGGAACAACCGGTGATACTTATGCTTCCGACGATTTCGGCGCAGAAAGAGTTACTCAGTATGCAACAGGCAACGAGGCCGTTCTTGCACTTGCAGGCGGCGATGTCGACTGCGTTATCATCGACAACGAGCCAGCAAAAGCTTATGTTGCAGCTAACGAGGGACTTACAATTCTCGAAACAGCTTATGCAGACGAAGACTATGCTATATGCGTAAAGAAGGGCAATTCCGAGCTTCTCGCTCAGATTGATGCCGCTATTCTTGAGCTTACTGCTGACGGCACGATTGATGCCATCGTTGCAAACTACATTAAATAATTATTTGCCAATAAAAATCGTGAGGCAAAAAAGGAATGAGAAATCATTCCTTTTTGCTCTGTAACGGAGAATTTTAATGATTGTAAAAAATAAAAAAAAGCTTCTTCCGGGATGGCTTAAGGCCATTATAGCTGTTTTTGTTATTGCTGTTATCGTTGCGGCTGTTCTTATAATTGATGGAGCAGGTGTCAAGCCCGCTCGTGATCTTTCGATAGCGGAAGCTCAGGAAATCGTTGATGCTAATATTTTTTCTTTACCAAAGGTTGCCACCATCATCGTTGACGGTGCAAAAGTCAAGGTAAATTCGGTAAATAAAGACGGGAACAGAAGATTTTCCCTTGATTGCACCTATGAAACAAAAAATATAAGTTCAATAATCGAAGAAAAGAAAAATGAGCTTTTTTCTGCCGTCTATTCTTATTATCTTGAGAGAGAAGCAAGCGGAACAAAGACCAGCGGAACTAATATTCGCATGAATATAGCAACTCCCATAATCAAGGCAGCATATGATGCCGCAGAGACGGTAACGGGAAAAACCGAAATAGTCATTTATCAAATGAATGACGGCAGCATGAAGATGCATCTTTCTTATGAAGCTATAAATGCCTGCTATGGCGGTGTTCTTGATGCGCTGAAGCTGATAAATAATACGAAAGAGATCGTATATGATGATAAGATAATTGATATTACCAATCTGAATACTCTGCGGACCGGTATTTCCGACTGCTTTGCTCTCACAAATTACGATGCAAACGAGCCAAACGTGGGGACATTCCTTTCAAATTGGTGGTCGGATATGAAAGATGAATTTCATCGTAATTTTATCAAAAATTCCAATTGGAAGCATCTTACGAACGGTCTTTGGACGACCCTTAGAATAACCTTTTTTGCCCTTATAATCGGTATCGTTATAGGCTTCCTTGTTGCAATCATCAGAGTTACAAACAGCAAAACGGGCAACGTTAAAACACTTGATTCTATCTGCCGAATTTATGTTTCGATAATCCGAGGCACGCCCGTAATGGTGCAGCTTCTCATTATTTATTTCGTAATGCTTTTGCCTCTTCGCCAGATTATGCTTAATTATTCTACTGCGCTTGCCGAGGGAGGGAATATGATCCTTTCAAAGCTCTTCGCTTTTTTTGCCATTGACAAATTCGGCTCTGCAGTTATTTGCTTCGGACTCAATTCAGGTGCATACGTTTCCGAGATTGTCAGAGGCGGTATTATGTCAGTTGATAATGGCCAGACCGAGGCGGGCAGAAGCCTTGGATTTACATATTGGCAAACCATGTATCTCATAGTTATTCCTCAAGCTTTCAAGGCTGTTCTTCCTGCTCTCGCAAACGAGTTTATAACACTTCTTAAGGAATCCTCCGTTGCATTCTATATCGGAGTTGGTGACCTCACAAAGGGCGGTATTACTATACGTTCCATAACATATAGCAATTTTATGCCTCTCATTGCGGTGGCACTTATTTATCTTGTCGTGGTTCTGGGGCTTACATATCTTGTTAGTTTACTTGAAAAGAGGTTGCAAAAAGGTGATAGATAATAATAATAAAATAATAGAGGTCAAAAATCTTACAAAATCCTTCGGCAGCCTTACAGTTCTCGAGAATGTTGACCTTACCATATATAAGGGCGAGGTTGTTTGTATAATAGGACCTTCGGGCGGTGGAAAATCAACTCTGCTTCGCTGTCTTAATTTTCTTGAAGAGCCGACAGACGGTAAAATCTTCTTTAACGGAACAGATATTACAGACAAAAAATGCGATATAAATAAAATTCGTCAGAAGATCGGCATGGTATTTCAGCAATTTAACCTCTTTCCTAATATGACCGTAATGAAAAACATTACGATCGCCCCCATGAAGCTCCTGAAAATGTCAAAATCAGAAGCAGAGGCAGAGGCACACAGACTTCTTAAGCGAGTTGGACTTGATGAAAAGGCAAATGCTTATCCGAACCAGCTTTCCGGCGGTCAGAAACAGAGAATCGCCATTGTAAGAGCGCTCATGGTAAAGCCTGAGTTCATGCTTTTCGATGAGCCTACGTCCGCACTCGATCCCGAAATGGTAGGAGAGGTTCTTGATGTTATGAAAAGCCTTGCTGCAGAGGGAATGACAATGGCAGTCGTTACCCACGAAATGGGCTTTGCACGCGAGGTCGCAGACAGAGTCCTCTTCGTTTGCGACAAAGGAATTGCGGAGCAGGGCGAACCAGATAAAATATTTACTGATCCCCAAAATCCGAGAACAAAACAATTTTTGCAAAGCGTTCTCTAATAAGGAGAAAAAATGAATAGTAATGTAATTATAATAGGAGCAGGCCCGGCAGGTATCTTTACTGCCCTTGAAATGCTGAAAAAAGGCAGTAAAAAGAAGATAACGATTATAGAAAAGGGAGTTGCCATTGAAAAACGCAGATGCCCAAAGCATAAATCGAAGCAGTGCTTAAATTGTAAGCCCCATTGTCATATAACTACGGGCTTTTCGGGGGCCGGTGCTTTTTCCGACGGCAAGCTTTCTCTCAGTTATGAGGTTGGAGGAGACCTTCCGAATCTCATTGGCGAAGATCTTGCTCAGGAGACCATAGATTATACCGACGGAATATATCTTGAATTCGGCGCTGACACCCATGTTGAAGGTCTAGAAAATACAGACGAGGTTAAGGAGATAAGAAAAAACGCCATCAAGGCAGGCCTTAAGCTTGTTGACTGCCCCATAAGGCATCTGGGAACAGAAAAAGCACAGGATATTTATTATTCAATCGAAAAATATCTGCTTGAAAACGGTGTTGAGATATTTTTTGATTGTGAATGTGTAGATATTATTCTCGAAAACGATGTTTGCCGAGGAGTAACTCTTTGCCAAAAAGGAAAGACCTTTGAAATGATGGCTGAGCATGTTGTTGTTGCAACGGGCAGACGAGGTGCCGATTGGCTGGAAAAGCTCTGCTCAGAGCACAATATTGCTCATGCTCCGGGTACTGTTGACATAGGTGTTCGAATTGAAGTAAGAAACGAAATCATGGAGAAGGTCAATAAGGTTCTTTATGAAGCAAAGCTCGTCGGCTATCCTCACCCATTCAAAAACAAGGTCAGAACCTTCTGCCAGAATCCCGGCGGATTTGTAAGTCAGGAGAATTATGATAATGATCTTGCAGTTGTCAACGGTCATTCATATAAAGAGCTGAAATCCAATAATACGAATTTTGCAATCCTTTGTTCTCATAATTTCAGCACACCCTTCAATCAGCCTATAGAATATGCTCAAAAGGTTGGAGAGCTTACAAATATGCTCGGCGCAGGACGTATCCTCGTTCAGCGTTTTGGAGACATACTTGACGGAAAGAGAACATGGCAAAAGGAGCTTTTGCAGTCAAATCTCCGTCCTTCGCTCCCCGATGCCGTTGCGGGAGATATCACAGCCGCAATGCCTTACAGAGCTATGACTAATATTATAAACTTTATTCAGGCAATGGATACTGTTGTTCCGGGTGTTGCATCAACCGAAACACTTCTTTATTCTCCCGAGCTTAAATTTTACAGTAACAGAGTAAAGATGGATGCGAATTTCAATACAAATATCGAGGGACTTCACTGTCTCGGCGACTCCAGCGGATGGACAAGAGGACTTATGATGGCGTCCGTTATGGGTGTTCTCATGGGAAGGAAGCTCATTTAAAATTATAAATAAATGTAATTATATCAAAAGCTAAAAAAATATACCCCGATTCGCTTGAACTTATCGGGGTATATGACTTTGTCGCAACAGGAGATATTCTTAAAAGATTATACCTTAATTCTCTTGTTTAATGAATGGCGATAAATTTGTTTTCGTATAAATAAATCAGCTTAAAATCTTCCTATCTTTCACATATTGTTTGAGGAAAACAGTGTTATTTAAAGATTTTTTTGCTTTTTTTGTTGACTTATAAGGATATTAGTAGTATAATGTATTATCATACTAAAGTAAAGGGTCTTAATAATGAGAATTGTAGTTAAAGTTGGAACATCAACGCTTGCCCATCACACAGGGCATTTAAATATTCGACGGGTTGAAGGTCTCTGCAGAGTTTTGAGCGACCTAAAAAACAGTGGTCATGAAATAATCCTCGTCTCTTCAGGAGCTATCGGAATGGGAGTCGGAAAGCTTTGCCTGAAAGAGCGTCCGCAGGATATACCGACAAAGCAGGCTGTAGCAGCAGTGGGGCAGTGCGAGCTTATGTATACATATGATAAGCTTTTTCAGGAATATAATCACACGGTTGCGCAAATATTGCTTACCGGTTCAGATTTCCGACACGACGACAGATTTGAAAACTTCAGAAATACAATGACAAGGCTTTTGGAGCTTGGCGTTTTGCCCATCATTAACGAAAACGATACCATTGCAACAGACGAGATCAAGGTTGGCGATAACGACACTCTTTCTGCAATCGTTGCAACGAGCATTAGTGCTGAAATGCTTATTCTTCTCTCTGATATCGACGGTCTTTATACAGCCGATCCTCATAAGGATCCAAATGCAAAGCTTATTGAGGTTGTAGATAAGCTTACTCCCGAAATCATGGCACTTGCGGGTGGTGTCGGGTCTTCGCTCGGTACAGGTGGAATGAAAACCAAGCTTCATGCTGCTGAGATTTGTGAAAAGTCAGGCTGTGAGATGGTTATTCTCAACGGCGAGAACCCTAATCTGCTTTATGACCTTTTTAACGGCAAAAAAATTGGAACAAAATTCTTTCCGAAAGGCTGAAATATGACGACTCTTGAAATTTTAAAGGCTGCAAAGGCTTCTGCACCCGAGCTTGCAATACTCGATACAGAGACAAAAAATAAGGCACTCATGGAAATGGCTGATGCTCTTGAAGCTGATGAGAATTTAATTCTCGAAGCAAATTCAGATGATATTGAAAATGCCAAAGGCACAATAAGCGATGTTATGATAGACAGACTCCGTCTTACTCATGACAGGATAAAGAGCATGGCAGACGGAATCCGTCAGGTTTGCAATCTTAACGACCCTGTGGGCGAGGTGATCGAAAAGTTTGAAAGACCGAACGGGCTTGTTATAAATAAGGTGAGAGTCCCCATGGGGGTTGTAGCAATAATATATGAAAGTCGCCCAAACGTAACATCCGATGCGGGGGCTTTGGCTCTTAAAAGCGGAAATGTTTGCGTTCTTCGCGGCGGTAAAGAAGCATATAAAAGTTCTCTTGCAATCGTAAATGCTATGCGGAAAGGACTCGAAAAAGCAGGACTTCCTAAAACCTTTGTAAATATGCTTGAGGATACTACACGAGCAGGTGCAAATGAGTTGATGACAGCAACAAAATATGTAGATCTTCTTATTCCAAGAGGCGGAGCGGGACTAATTAAAGCGTGCGTTGAAAATGCCAAAGTTCCTTGTATTCAGACGGGAACCGGAATTTGTCATATTTATGTTGATGAGGACGCTGATATAAACATTGCATTGAATATTATAGAAAATGCAAAAACAAGCCGTCCTTCCGTCTGCAATGCTGAAGAGGTCTGCCTCGTAAATCGGTCAATAGCAAAAGAATTTTTGCCAAAGCTAAAAGAAAGACTTGTTGAAAGCAGAGAAAAAAATCCCGTTGAACTGAGACTTGACAGGGAAGCGGCACAGATCATCGAAGGAACGCCTGCTTCTGAAAATGATTTTGATACTGAATTTCTCGATTATATACTCGCTGTTGCAGTGGTTTCTGATGTAAAAGAGGCGGTATCTCATATTTCAAAACATTCAACCCATCACAGCGAGGCAATAATTACAAATAATGAAAAGAACGCCGCATATTTTACTGCTGCAGTAGATAGTTCTTCTGTCTATGTTAATGCTTCAACTCGTTTTACCGACGGCGGTGAATTCGGTCTTGGGTGCGAAATTGGTATATCAACTCAAAAGCTTCATGCAAGAGGTCCCATGGGGCTTTCGGAGCTTACTGCTTATAAATATATTATCAGGGGAAACGGACAGATAAGATAGGAGTTTTTATGAATAAATTTGGTTTTATTGGTTGCGGAAATATGGGCGGTGCGCTCGTAAGTGCAGCTGCGAAAGTAATTCCGGGCAAATATATATATCTTTGTGATGCTTTTAATACGAAATCCGAAGAACTTGCGAAAAAATTCGGGGCAAATGTTGCCAGATCATCTGAAATTGCCGCAAATTGCGATTATATTTTTATCGGTGTTAAGCCTCAGGGATATAACGAGCTTTTTAAAACAATTTCCTCCATATTAAAAGGAAGAAAAGACGACTTTGTGATCGTTTCAATGGCGGCAGGAATATCAATTTCAGCTGTGGAAAAAATGGCAGATTGTAATTGTGCAATAATTCGCATTATGCCAAACACACCGGTTTCCGTAGGAGAGGGAATGATACTTTATTCTTCAAATAGTTTGGTAAATGATGAACAACTAAAAACATTCGTCGATTCTCTTTCAATGGCAGGTAAGCTTGATTCTATCCCCGAGGATAAGATTGACGCCGCAAGCGCACTTTCGGGATGCGGGCCTGCATTTGTATATATGTTTGCCGAGGCACTTGCAGATGGTGCAGTTGAATGCGGTCTCTCAAGAGACAAGGCAATGCTTTATGCTTCTCAAACGCTTCTCGGCGCAGCAAAGCTTCTCGAAGAATCGGATAAGCATCCCGGTGCACTTAAGGATGCGGTATGCAGTCCGGGCGGTACGACCATTGCCGGTGTCCATGCACTTGAAGACGGTGCCTTCCGCTCGTGTGCAATGAATGCTGTTAAAAAGGCTTACGAAAGAACTCTTGAACTTAAAAAATGAAACAAGTCGGAAGCAAAAAGCTTCCGACTTGTTTCTTTCGGCAGATATATGTGTAAAAATAAGTGTTTTCAATCCACACGTTGGATTTCATATTATTATTTGAAAAACCTCTTTGGTGCTGATTTATTGTTTACACAATCAGCGGTAATAACGACCTTGTCAAGATTTTTCTCTGAAGGAATCTCATACATAAGCTCGACCATGATTTCTTCCATTATTGAACGAAGACCTCTTGCGCCTGTATTTCTTTCAAGAGCCTTTGCGGCAACTGCCTCGAGTGCTGCATCCTCAAATTCAAGTACCACGCCATCCATATCAAAAAGCTTGATATACTGCTTAACAAGAGAATTAGCAGGCTCACTGATGATTCTGACAAGCGCATCCTTATCAAGATCTGCAAGAGGGACGATAACCGGAATTCTGCCCACAAGCTCTGGAATAAGACCGTATTTTACAATATCCTGGGGATTTACATCCTTAAAAATACCGCATTCCTTTTTTTCAGACTTTTTGAGTATTTCGCCCGAAAATCCTATAGACTGATTGCCCTTACGCTTTTCGATGATCTGTGACAGACCGTCAAAAGCTCCGCCGCAAATAAAGAGAATATTTTCGGTATTTATCTGAATAAAGTCCTGATTTGGATGTTTTCTGCCGCCTTGGGGCGGAACATTTGCAACGGTACCCTCAAGAATTTTGAGAAGTGCCTGCTGAACTCCCTCTCCCGAAACATCACGGGTTATTGAGCGGTTTTCGCTCTTTCTGGATATCTTATCTATCTCGTCGATATATATGATACCTCTTTCTGCAAGCTCAATGTCAAAATCTGCTGCTTGAATAAGTCTGAGAAGAATATTTTCAACGTCCTCACCGACATAACCCGCTTCTGTGAGTGTTGTTGCATCTGCAATTGCAAATGGCACCTTGAGAGTTTTTGCAAGAGTCTGGGCAAGGTATGTCTTGCCAACACCGGTCGGTCCAATAAGAAGCACGTTGCTCTTTTGAAGCTCAATGATCTCTTCTTCATCACTAACCTTGTCACCCTTTGATTTCTTTAAATTCTCATCGCAATTCATAATGCGTTTATAATGATTGTACACGGCAACGGAAAGTGCCTTTTTAGCCTCGTCCTGTCCTATGACGTATTTATCAAGAGATTCTTTGATCTCTTTTGGGCGGGGAAGAGCGTCGGGAGCGAGGCTGTCAAAATCTATTGAAGGGGCTATGTTCGTGCTGATAAGCTCCTTGCAAGCATCAACGCAATAATCACAGATATAAACACCGTCAGGTGACGGGATCAGAAAATTAACTTGAGTTTCACCCCTTCCGCAAAAGGAGCAATATCTTGTAGGTTGATTGTTTTTAGTTGACATCAGTTAAAAAACCTTTCAATGAATTGAATTAGGCGCGCTTTGTGAACACCTTATCAATAAGACCGTATTCAAGAGCCTGATCTGCTGTCATGAAATTATCTCTCTCTGTATCTCTTTCGATGATATCAAGAGCCTTACCTGTGTTTTCCGCAAGAATCTTATTGAGCCTGTCACGTGTGCGGAGAATGTGATCAGCATGGATCTTGATGTCCGTCGCCTGACCTCTTGTTCCGCCGAGAGGTTGGTGAATCATAATTTCGCTATTGGGAAGCGCAAATCTCTTTCCTTTTGCTCCTGAAGATAGAAGGAATGCGCCCATACTTGCCGCCATACCGATACAGATGGTAGAAACATCGCATTTAATAAAATTCATGGTGTCATAGATTGCAAGACCTGCGGAAACAGAGCCACCGGGACTGTTTATATAAAGAGAAATATCCTTATCGGGATCCTGTGCTTCAAGGAAAAGGAGCTGCGCAACAACAAGAGAGGCTGTCGTGTCATTTACCTCGTCTGCAAGAAAAACTATTCTGTCATTAAGAAGCCTTGAATAGATATCATAAGCTCTCTCACCACGGTTAGTCTGTTCAATTACTGTTGGTACTAGTGCCATAAATTATCCTCCCAAAATATAAATATTCAGATGAAAACTGCCGCTCGGAAGCGGCAATTTTCAATGTCTTTGATTTGATTATTCCTCATCCTTTGGTTCTTCTGCCTTTTTAGTAGCAGGCTTTCTTGTTCTCTTGGGCTTTTCTGCCTCTTCAGCAGGCTTTTCATCTGCAGAAGTTTTCTCAACCTTCGCTGTTGTTGTCTTCTTGGTAGTAGTTTTTTTAGCAGCGGGCTTCTTTGCAGGCTTGGGTTCCTCGGGAGCCTTTTCTACGATAACAGCCTTTTCTTTTACAAGCTCAACAGCCTTTTTAACCTTCATATCAGCTGCGATCATATCCGCAGGAATGCTGTTCTTTGCCTCATCAACAGGAACATTATAAGCCTTTGCTATGCTTTCATATTCTTCATTTATATCCGCATCGGAAGCAACGATACCTTCAAGCTCTGCAATCTTCTCAAGTGCAAGACGAGTCTTTACCTGCTTTTCAGCCTGGGGACGCATCTGCTCACGAAGAGAATCCAGATTGAGACCCGTATACTTAAAGTATGTGTTAAGGTCAAGACCCTGCATTCTGAGTCTTGAGTCGTAATCGCGAACGAAGTTTTCGGTCTCTGCTACGAACATACACTCGGGAATATCTGCCTCAAGCTTTGCGATAAGGGCGGCAATGATCTGCTCCTCGATCTCAGCATCGGCTGTTCTTGCGTGTCTCTCTTCGATTTTTGCCTTAACATCTGTCTTATATTCAGCAAATGTATCAAATTCGGAAACATCCTTTGCAAACTCATCATCAAGCTCGGGAAGCTCCTCTTTTTCGATTTTATGAAGAACGCACTTGAAGACAGCGTCTTTGTCTGCAAGCTCTGCTGCATGGTAATCAGCAGGGAACTTAACATTTACATCAAAGCTATCGCCAATATTCTTGCCTACAATCTGCTCCTCAAAGCCGGGGATGAACTGACCGGAACCGAGTTTAAGTCGGTGACCCTCTGCCTTGCCTCCGTCAAATTGCTTATCATCAACATAGCCATCGAAGTCTATAACGGTTGTATCGCCAATTTCGGCAGCACGGTCCGTAACCTCTATTTCTCTTGCGTTTCTTTCTTGAACGGTCTTGATCTCGCGGTCAACCTCTTCATCGGTAACCGGAATAACCGTCTTTGAAACTTCGATTCCGAAATAGTCCTTGATCTCAACCTCAGGCTTAACATAAACAACAGCCTTCATAACCAGACCGTTATCATCAATAGAAACAATATCAAATTCAGGATTTCCAACAATCTCAAGCTCGGATTCTTTTGCTGCAGCATCGTATGCATTGGGAAGAAGATCGTTAATAGCATCCTCATAAAAAACGCCGGTGCCATACATCTTCTCAATAACCGCTTTAGGTGCCTTGCCCTTACGGAAGCCGGGAACGTTGATATTCTTAACGCTCTTGCGATAAACCTTCATAACTGCATCGTCGAAGGTTTTTTTGTCGATCGAGAATTCGATTTCAAACTTATTTTTCTCGATCATTTCCTTTTTTGTTAAACTCATTTTTGTCCTCCAAAAGAAATAGATGATATTTTTATATCTTATTTATTTTATCCTTTTTATGCCAAAAAGTCAAGTGTTTCAGCACATTTTCTTCGATATTTTTTTAATAATCGTCAAAAAATATGGGCATCGGAGAGAATTTCAGATAATCTGCAGATGTCAGAGTCATTGAAATACCTTCAAATTCCGTTGTTTTTTGCGCAAAATAAGCTCCGTGTATGTGTCCGAAATAGCATCTGCTTATGTTATACTTATGAAGCATATCTATTATCTGTCTGCATTCGTAGCCGTTCCAAACGGGAGGGAAGTGAAAGAACACCAAAATCGGAATATTTTCATCACCGTTTTGTAAATTCTTTGCCGATTTAAGACTCATTTCGAGTCTCATCGTTTCCCGATTCACAATCTTTTCAAAATCGGTTTCGCTGACTGTTTTTTGTTCTTTTTCATCATAAAACCATCCGCGAGTTCCACAAACGATGCAATCTTCAAGTCTGAACGCATTATTATGAAGCATTTTTATGGTAGTTATCTCGTTTTCCTCAAAAAAAGCTTCTATCTTGCCCACCGTTGACCACCAAAAATCATGATTACCCTTGCTGATTATCTTTGTTCCCGGCAAAGAATCTATAAATTTGAGGTCATCATATGCTTCTTCAAGCTTCATTGCCCATGAAATGTCTCCAGGAATCATAACTGTATCTTCTTGGCAAACAATAGAGCTCCAGTATTTTTTGATCCTTTCTGCGTGATTGGTCCAGTTTTGTCCAAAAACCGCCATCGGCTTGTTGGTTTTTTCCGAGAGAGAAAGATGGAGATCGGATATTACAAATAATGACAAAGCAAAATCGCCCCACTTTCGTATAAATTCTTTATTTAAGGCTAAAAATATAATCGGCTCTCTGAGCAATTATTTTTTACCGCCTTGCGGTGTAAGGAGAAAAAAGATGGAAGAAAAGAAAACCTGCACAGGTAGCGATTGCAAGCATATCAGTGGTATAAACTGTGATGTTTGCAACTGCTATTACAACGCAGAAGGATGCTACTGCACAGCAGATAAGATCGCTGTCGGTCCTTCTTACGCAACCTCATCAACTGACACAGTTTGTGCAACCTTCAAAAAGAAGGATTAAGTAATCCGTCAAAGGGCAGGGCGAAATATCGCCCTGCTTATTATTTTGCAAAATTCAAAACCTCAATTTGCATTTCGTTTTCGTCAATGATCTTGTCAAATACAACCCTTCTTGTTGCAATATCTTTAAGAGGATAAGCAATTTCTGTATTTGTATATGTGCTAAGTTCATCAAGAGCGTCAATAGGATCTGCAGGAGCTGTCTTTCCAAGAGCGGAATATACATCTGCGGCGAATTTATAAGGACTTGCCGTTGAATCGACGACGGTTATTCTTGAATCGTTATTTTCGGTGCAATACCTTTCAGCTGCAGAGACACCGACAGCAGTGTGTGTGTCGCAGAGATAGCCGTATTTTTCATATGTTTCCTTAATAGTTTTTGCGGTTTCGTTCTCATCCGCATAATATCCCGAAAAAAGTTCGTCGATCTTAGCTTTTACAGACTCGGAAACAGTATATTTTCCGTTTTCCGCAAGACTCTTCATATAAGCCGCCGTTTCGTCCGCACCTGCACAAAAATAGAGAAGTCTTTCAAGATTGCTGGAAATGAGTATGTCCATAGAGGGCGAGATTGTGAGATGGAACAGGCGGTTTCGGTCATATGTTCCGCTTTCAAGAAAATCTGTAAGGACATTATTCATATTGGAGGCGCAGATAAGACGAGCAATGGGAAGTCCCATGAGCTTTGCCAGATAAGCAGCAAAAATATTACCGAAATTACCTGTGGGAACGCAGAAATTGATCTTATCACCTATTGAGATCTTGCCCTCGTTTACCAGATCGCAATATGCAGAAATATAATAAACTATCTGAGGAACAAGCCTGCCCCAGTTGATAGAATTTGCACTTGAGAAGAAATAACCTTTTTTATCAAGAGCCTTTGCCATGTCGGCATCTGCAAAGATCTTCTTAACATTGCTCTGTGCATCGTCAAAATTACCTCTGATAGCGCAAACATTAACATTTGAACCCTCCTGAGTTGCCATCTGAAGCTTCTGAACCCGGCTTACTCCGCCTGTTGGATAAAATACCCTTATTTTAACTCTGTCGATATCCTTATAGCCTTCAAGAGCCGCTTTTCCCGTATCCCCGGAGGTTGCAACAAGAATAAGAGCGGTTCTTTCCTCGCCCGTTTTGACGAGTGCTCTTGAAAGAAGTCTGGGCATGATCTGAAGTGCCATATCCTTAAATGCGGCAGTGGGTCCGTGCCAAAGCTCGAGAGAATAAATATTATCATGAATATTTTTTACGGGTGCAGCACCTCCAACGAAGGATTTTTCACTATATGCTGCTTTGCAATCTGCAAGAAGCTCATCATATGTATAATCAGTAAGATATCTTGAAAGGATGTCTGCCGCTCTTTCGGGATAGGAAAGAGGACAAAGAGCATTAATATCGTCGAAAGAAAGGGAAGGGATCTCATCGGGAACAAAAAGTCCGCCGTCTTTTGCAAGACCTTGCTTTATAGCCTGTGCAGATTCAATTTTGTTATTTTGATTATCTCTTGTGCTTTGGTATTTCATTTTTTCAGCCTTTCGTTTATGTAATTAAATTATTATATCTTATCGGTTGTCGCTTCTTATTCCAAAAGCGTTTCTTATGTAATTCAGTTTTAAAAATCTTCCATCCTTTGTAAGATAAACCTCAACAACATCCATTCGCGGACGGAGTCCCGCAGCACTTTTTGTTTCATACATATACTCAAGAGCTGCATCCAAAAGATGCTTTTGCTTATATCTGTCAACAGCACTCTTTGCGCTGCCGAATTTTTCGAGGGAAGGGGATTTTGTTCTTGTTTTCACCTCAGCAAAAACTATATGATTTGATTTTTTTGCTATGATATCAATTTCATTATGACCTGATCTGTAATTTTTTTCGAGGATCGTATATCCGTTTGCCTCATAAAATTCTGCGGCAATCGCTTCTCCATAACGCCCATTTTCACTACTCTTCATCTTTTTTGTCGAGAAACCTTATAAATTGTTTTCTGTGTATTGGGGAAGGCCCATATTTAAATAATGCTTCCTTATGCTCTTTTGTTCCATATCCCTTATGCTTTGCTATCTTATACTGTGGGTATTTCGCATCGAGATCGGCACAGATCCTGTCTCTTGCAACCTTTGCAAGTATCGAAGCAGCGGCAATGCTCATAGATGTTGCGTCTCCCTTTATTACAGCCGCACTGTCAATGGAAAAACCACGATTTATATTGCCATCTATCAGCGCAAAATCCGCTTCAAGTGAAAGCCCGTCGATAGCTCGACGCATAGCAAGAAGATCTGCTTCAAGAATATTAAGCTCGTCTATTTCTTCAACCGAAGCAGAAGCAATACAATAGGCAAGAGCATTTTCCTTGATAACATCAAAAAGAGCCTCTCGCTTTTTCTCTGTAAGTTTTTTGGAATCATTAAGACCTTCGATATAAAGTCCTTGTGGCAAGACACAAGCGGCTGCATAAACAGGACCGCAAAGTGGACCTCTGCCTGCTTCGTCAACTCCGCATATGACCTTATAGCCCATATCGGAATATTTCTTTTCAAGAGAGTAATCCGGCATATTTTTTACCTCATTCATTGACCTTCTCGATAGTTATTCTGCCGAGCCTGCCCGCTCTAAATTCATCAAGAAGCATATTTGCAGTTCTTTCCTCGCTGATCTCTCCGCCTGAAATCAAAAATCCTGTTTTTTTACCAATAATTCTGAAAAGCTCATAATCGTCAATATCGTCATATTGAGAGATCTCGCCCAACTTGTACCTTTCACAAAGCAGAGCAGGGTACATATTTCTCAATCTTGAAATAAGGGCAAGTGCGATCGCTTCTATTTCAAGTACAGAATCCTTAATAGCACCCGTAATTGCGAGATTTTCTCCAACTGCTCTATCATCAAATTTAGGCCAAAGAACACCGGGCATATCGAGCAAGTCTATACCGATGGTTGTTGCCACCCACTGTTTATCAACCGTAACACCCGGGCGGTTTTCAACCTTTGCTTTCTTATTTCCGCTTATCTTGTTGATAAGCGAGGATTTTCCAACGTTTGGGATTCCGACAACCATAGCACGAAGTTTTCTGCCATTCATGCCTTTTTCCTCATAGCGTTTCAGCTTTTCACCGAGCATTTCTTTGATGGTAGGAGCTATTTTGTTAATTCCTTCGCCCGTGATACAATCGGTAGAAAGGCAAACACGGTTTCCTGCCGTATATTTTTTTACAAATTTTAATGTTTTTTCTGCGTCTGCGAGGGAAGCCTTATTGAGAAGAGTTATCATCGGCTTCTGCTCGATGATCTTCATTATTTCGGGATTATGCGAACTATATGGAATCCTTGCATCCAGAATTTCAATGACTACGTCAACCTGTTTTAAGTGCTCCTTAATCATTCGGCGCGTTTTCGCCATATGACCCGGAAACCACTGTATGATCTCTGTTGGCATATTTTCTTCCTTTATTTTAAATTATTCGAGAGGACCGAGTTTTGAAAAAGGAGTAAGCCTCAGCAGTGCTTTTCCGATAATTCTGCGCTCATCTACCAGCCCTATCCATCTGGAACGGCTATCCGTTGAATGATTTCTGTTGTCACCCATTACGAAAATATATCCCTCAGGTATCGTCATTGGGTATTCAAAATCAGATCTTGTAAGAGTGTACCCCTCTTTT
>JAZUPD010000020.1:0-8374 GCA_045604985.1 Eubacteriales bacterium | reverse complement strand
CGGGTGCAGTAGGGAAAGTTTTTGATCATGCTTTTCCAAAAGCTGGCGTGGTCAAGCACACGGGTGCTTAACCCCGGCTCACACGACCTTTTGAAAAAGGTCGACAAAACCTTCTATAGACAATGTCCTCACAAACTCCCCCGACAAATTCCTGTTTGTCAGCTTAAAAAGAAACAAAGGCAGGTGCTGAATTGTTAATTCAGCACCTGCTTGCTCTTTTAATATGTAGTATTTGCAACGGACGATTTAACATCATATTTTGATATGAGTTCTTCGTTGAATTTTATATCGCTTTCATATTTTGAAAGCCTTGCGGTGAATGCTTCAGTTGTGAGATTTTCATCAAAATCGGAAAAGAAATCTTCATTTGAGACCAAGTTGTATCCATTTTCTTCAAGAGGCAGGCGTTTTACGATGTGTATTCCGTATTCGGATTCCACCATTATAAACTCTCCCTCGTCAAGCGAGAATGCAGCGTCAACCACTTCTTTAACATACTGAGAGGCTTTTGTGATATAATATCCATTAGGATATGTCTTTGCCGCATCGTCCTCATTTTGTGAAGCCATGAGAAGGTCGAAATCCTGACCTGCCGTAAGGGAGGTCATAACGGAGGATGCCTTCTTTTTCTGCTCTGTAAGCTCCTGTTCGGTATAATCTCTCGTTTCAACATATCCGCTTTCGTTATAAACATAATTGCCTTCATCGTCGGTAACGGGCTTGTTTGCGGTGTAGAAAAATATTTGCTTTATACGGGCGTAATTATTGTTATAGTATTCGTTCTTAACATTGTCCGAAATGGGTTCGGTGCCTCCCGCTCCATAAAGATAATCTCGGAGATAGCTCATTTTGGCCTCAATGATATATACCTCTCTGAGAATATCATAATTGACACCGTACTGTGCAAGTTCGGAATTTAAAGCTGCTTTATCACCGTCTGCCCGCTCACGCAAAATAGTTTTCATAGTGGAATCAATGGAATCTATCTCGCTCTGAGGCAGTTTTAACTTAAGAGCATCAAATTCACGAAGTACACACAGCAGTGTCATTGCATTCTGCTTTACAAAGCCCGTGAATATCTCATTATAGCTCCTTCCGTCGTCGGATATCTGATCCCAGACTGTCGAATCACTACCGCCGTAATTGCCTTTTATTCTCGAAAGCCAGAGACGGTACATATTAACACTTATCTCCTTGCCCGAGAGTGTCATTATCGGCTCGCCCATTTTTGAAGAGCAGGATACGAAGAAGCAAGTTGACATAATGAGGGCAAGAAAAAGGGAAGTAAATCTTAAAAATCTTCTTTTTTTCATTTTACTTTAAATTGCTCCTTTTGGACTTTACATTTTTATTCATTATAGCATATACCGCAAAGAAAATCAAGAGACCTCGGACAATTCCTTCTCGAGAGCGAGATAATCCTCGAAAAGCTTTTCGAGGGCAGAGAGAATTTTGTCATTTCCCGAGAAACGGTAATTAAGATAGGGAGAGGATGACATTATGACCTTGATCTTGCCCGAATTTTTTCCACTCAGCTCCGACCAGACCGTCCAGTTGAACTTAACGGGGTATATATGAACCTCCGTACCCACCTGATCTATCTTTAAAATGCCACATTTCATTGCTAGGGCTCTTATATAAGCCACATCGAGAAGATTGCTTGTTGCTTTGGGCATCTCCCCGTAGCGATCGAAAAGCTCATCTATAAGATCCTCTCTGTCCTCTTTTGATGTTATCATCGCAATATGCTTATAAAGCCCCATTCGCTGGGATGATGACGAAACATATTTTTCGGGAATATAGGCGTCGCAGATGAGGTTTATCGTGCAATCTGGCTTTTCCTCTGCCCTCTCGCCTTTTTCCTCAAGGACTGCGTCATTTAAGAGCTTGATATAAAGGTCATAGCCGATGGCGTCAAGATGACCGTGCTGTTCTGCGCCCAGAATATTTCCTGCTCCTCTTATTTCCATATCGCGGAGCGCAATTTTGAATCCTGCGCCGAATTCCGCATATTCTCTTATGGCTTCAAGGCGCTTTGTGGATATCTCGGATATGGCTTTGCCCTTTGGATAGGTAAAATATGCATAGGCTCGTCGGGAGGAGCGTCCGACTCTGCCTCGTATCTGATGAAGCTGTGAAAGCCCCAGCTTGTGTGCGTTTTCAACGATAAGGGTATTGGCATTGGGGATATCAACTCCCGTTTCGATGATGGTGGTGCTTATTAGAATGTCTATATCGCCTGCCAGCATTTCGCTCCAGATGTCCTCAAGCTCATCCTTTTCCATGCGTCCGTGGGCAACGGTTATTCTTGAATCGGGGAATCGGGACGAAAGCCTTGCAGCAACTACCTTTATGTTTTCAATATTGTTATAAAGGTAAAATACCTGCCCGCCGCGGCGAAGCTCACGGCGTATGGCTTCCTCTATTATCAGTTCGTCATGTTCCAAAACATAGGTCTGAACCGGCAGACGGTCGCCTGGGGCATCGTCAAGGATCGAAATGTCGCGTATTCCGCTCATTGCCATGTTGAGGGTTCGGGGAATGGGGGTAGCGGTGAGGGTCAAAACATCAACATTGCCTGCGATCTGCTTCAGCTTTTCCTTTTGAGCAACTCCAAAACGCTGTTCCTCGTCGATGATTAGAAGCCCAAGATCCCTGAATTCTATATCCTTTGAAACAAGGCGGTGAGTTCCTATGATGATATCGACTTCACCTCTTTTCAGCTTTCTGAGTGTCAGGGCTTGCTGTTTTGCCGTTCTGAAGCGCGAGATAATGTCTATGGACACGGGGAATGAGCGGAATCTTTGGAGAGCGGTTTGGTAATGCTGGAGAGCGAGAATTGTAGTCGGAACAAGAATAGCCACTTGCTTTCCCCCCAGTACCGCTTTGAATACTGCACGGAATGCTACCTCTGTCTTGCCGAAGCCGACATCACCGCAAAGGAGTCTGTCCATAGGAACACTGCTGATCATATCCTTCTTGATATCTGCAATGGCGGCAAGCTGTGAAGGTGTTTCTTCATAGTCGAATGCCGCTTCAAAATCCATCTGATAATCATCGTCGGCAGGGAAGGAAATGCCGTTTTTTCTCATTCTTTGGGCATAGAGCTGAATAAGCTCTTTTGCCATTTCTTTGACTGCGGCTTTGGCTCTTGTTTTGGCCTTTAACCAATCACCACCGCCAAATTTTGAGAGCTTAACCGTGCCGTCGTCGGCTTTTGCACCGATATATTTTGAGACCATATCAAGCTTTTCGGTTGGCAGAAACAGCTTATCCGATCCCGCATACTGAATGGTTATATAATCACGGCTCGCACCACTTACGGTTACATTTTCAATGCCCTTATAGATACCGATACCGTAATTTTCGTGGACCACATAGTCACCGATTGTAAGGTCGGCATAGGAGAGGATGCTTTGTGCATCCTTTTTGTTTTTCACACGCTTTCGCAGTGCGCTCTCTGTGCGCCTTGCAACGATTTTTCCGTCGGGATTTGCGGAAAGAACGGCAATCTTAGGAACGGGAAGCTCATAGCCCGAAAGATGCTCGCACCAAATGATGAGAACATCTCCCCGAGGCAGTGTATCCGCACTGAATTCGCCGATATTTACTGCGATATAGGTATTAAAGTTTTCTTCTGAAAGAAGCTCTTTCATGTTTTTTGCGGCTGTCTCATTTTCGCACATGAGGATGATGCGGAAGCCGTTTTTGGAATAGGTCTGAAGATCCTCGCGGAGAAGCTCAATGTTGTCAGAATAGGAGACGGTATGCTTTGTTCTAAAGCCAAAAAGACCGCCAAGCCTTTTTCCCGACATTCCCGATGCAAAGGAGTCGATATGAATGGTAACGTTTTCATCGCAAAACAACTCGAACGACGATGCCGGCTTTGAGTATTCTGTATATTTGTGGCTGATGGTACCTGCCTTCAGAAGTTCCTTTATAGTCTCATCCATGTGCCATTTCGTGCTTTCAAGTCGGTCATAGACCGCAGAAGTGCCTTTTATCATAACTGCATTTCTTGAATGAGTTTTTAGATAGTCGAGAAGGCAAGCCTTTTCAGGATATACGAGAGAAATATATTTATCCGAGAAGTTGATCTCAAGATTGTGGTCGATGGCGTGAACTTCGCTTATAAGCTCTTGGATAGCCCGCTCGTTTTTTGAATTTTTTATCTGCAGTGATATTGCTTTTTTCAGTTTTTCACGGGTCTCGGATGTTATTAAAATCTCTCTTGCGGGAATGATCTCCGCAATTTTTATCTGATCTGTGATCCTCTGTGTTTCGGTATCGAAAAGAGCCATTCTGTCAACTTCGTTACCGAAAAGCTCTATTCTTATGGGCATGGTCACATTCATTTCCGCTCCGTCAGAGTCGATATATCTTCCGCGGGGCGGGAAAATGTCGATAATTCCGCCTCTTACTGCAAATTGCCCCGCACTGTCAACCATTTCCGTGCGTACATAGCCGGACAAAAGAAGTTTTTTAACCGTGTCGTCTATGGAAAGCGGATTTTCATAGCTGATCTTAATCGTAAATTCCCGTAGAATGTTTCGGGGAATGGTATATCCGAGTGCGGCATCGGGAGTGGTGATAACGGCATCAAGCTCGCCATTCATTATAGCGTAAAGCACATTAAGCCTCTCATGCTCATACTCATGAGAGGCGGTTATGTTATAAAACGTCAGGTCTCGTGCAATATAAAATTCGCACCGAAGCCCGAAGCGGCAGAGCAGATCACGCATTCTGACTGCATCCTTTTCCTCAGGGCAGACGATGAGAGCGCATCCGCCCCTTTCTCTGCCAAGATCCTCAAGAAGCGAGACGAAAAGTGCATCTGAAGCACCCTCGCAAAGTCCGCTTGCAACGATCGGCAGAGCTTCTCTTGCGTCATATTCCTTCAGTGTGCAAGAGAGAAGCTGGGTATATTCGCTGTCGCGTCTTATGCTGTCGGTCAATATATTTATCTGCTTTTGCATCTTTTATCCCTTTGCGCCGTTGCATAGCTGCATTGCGCCGTCGATATCATTTTCCAGCAGTTTTGTTAATCCTTCGTAGGCAAATCCGAGCATATTGAATAACTTTTCCTTGTCTTCTTTTGAGAACTCAGAAAGCACCCAATCCGCAAGGTCAAAATCGGCATGTGGCTTCTGACCGACACCGATCTTTATTCTCGGGAATTTTTCCGAGCCTATACAGGCAATTATGCTTTTTATTCCGTTGTGGCCCCCTGCGCTTCCGTCGCGACGGACTCTCATTCTGCCAACGTCAAGGCTGATGTCATCGAATATCACTATGATATTTTCGGGAGCGATCTTATAAAATCTTGCAGCTTCAGCCACTGCTTCACCCGAATTGTTCATAAAAGTCTGGGGTTTCATAAGAAGAACTTTTTTGCCGCCGATGATAGCGTCTCCGCAAAGAGCCTTGAACTTGGAGCGATCTATCCTCGAATTTGCCTTTTGGGAAATGAAATCAAGAGCCAAAAACCCCGCATTGTGGCGGGTATGAAAATATTTGTCTCCCGGGTTACCCAGTCCTACAACAAGATGGGAAATAGGCTCACATTGTGAAGCGGAGACTTCTCTTTTTTGTGAAATTTGCTTGAATAAATCAAAAATATCTGCCATATAATCTCCGTGAAATTGAAAATTACTTAATAATTATATACATTATTTTTCATTTTGTCAAAGTGTTTCTTGCCGAATATGACGAAATTAATAAAAAATTTACTATTTGACCAAAAAATACTTGACTTGGCGGGTGGAAATATGTTATAATGTAATGCATGCTCGGATGAGGCTCTTTTTTGTATGCTTTTTTATCGAGCAAACTATACAAAGTCGAAAAAATATATTATAAAAACGGAGGATTACCAAAAATGGCAAAGAAGTATTGCTATCTCTTCTCCGAGGGTAACGCAGATATGCGTGAGATTCTCGGCGGTAAGGGCGCTAACCTCGCGGAGATGACCAATATAGGTCTTCCCGTTCCCCAGGGCTTCACTATTTCAACAGAGGCCTGCACACAGTATTATGAAGACGGCAGACAGATCAACGATGAGATCATGGCAGAGATCATGGAATACATCGTTAAGATGGAAGGCGTAACCGGCAAAAAGTTCGGTGACCTTGAAAATCCTCTTCTCGTTTCCGTTCGCTCCGGTGCAAGAGCATCCATGCCCGGTATGATGGATACCATCCTTAACCTCGGTCTTAACGAAGAGGTTGTTGAGGTTATGGCAAAGAAGTCCGGCAACCCTCGTTGGGCTTATGACTGCTACAGAAGATTTATTCAGATGTATTCCGATGTCGTTATGGAGGTCGGTAAGAAGTATTTTGAAGAGCTCATTGACAAGATGAAGGAAGAAAAGGGCGTTACTCAGGACGTTGATCTTACAGCTGACGACCTTAAAGAGCTTGCTAACCAGTTCAAGGCTGAATATAAGGCTAAGATCGGTCAGGACTTCCCCACAGACCCCAAGGAACAGCTTATCGGAGCTGTTAAGGCAGTATTCCGCTCATGGGATAACCCCCGTGCAAACGTTTACCGCCGCGACAACGATATCCCCTATAGCTGGGGTACCGCTGTAAATGTACAGGCAATGGCATTCGGTAATATGGGTGATAATTGCGGTACAGGCGTTGCATTTACCCGTGACCCCGCAACAGGCGAGAAGAAGCTCATGGGTGAGTTCCTTACGAACGCACAGGGTGAGGACGTTGTTGCAGGTGTTCGTACACCTATGCCTATTGCTGAAATGGCAAACAAGTTCCCCGCAGCATTTGCTGAATTCACAAAGGTTTGCGAGATCCTCGAAAACCACTATCACGATATGCAGGATATGGAGTTCACCATCGAGAATGAAAAGCTCTATATGCTTCAGACAAGAAACGGTAAGAGAACAGCTCCCGCAGCTCTCCAGATCGCAGTTGATCACGTTGCTGAGGGCCATAAGACAAAGGAAGAGGCTGTCCTCATGACCGACCCCAGAAACCTTGACACACTTCTCCATCCCCAGTTCGATGCAAAGGCTCTTAAGGCTGCTACACCTATGGGCAGAGGTCTCGGTGCTTCTCCCGGTGCTGCTTGCGGTCAGGTAGTATTCTCCGCAGAGGATGCAGAGGCTTGGAAGAACGCAGGCAAGAAGGTTGTCCTCGTTCGTCTTGAGACATCTCCCGAGGATATCACAGGTATGAAGGCTGCACAGGGTATCCTTACAGTTCGCGGCGGTATGACATCTCATGCAGCGGTTGTTGCAAGAGGTATGGGTAAGTGTTGCGTTTCAGGATGCGGCGATATTGCTATGGATGAGGAGAACAAGAAGTTCACTCTTGCAGGCAAGACATATGTTGAGGGAGATTATATCTCTATTGACGGTTCTACAGGTAATATCTATGATGGCATTATCCCCACAGTTGATGCAGAGATCTCAGGCAACTTTGGCACGATCATGGGTTGGGCTGACGAGTTCCGCACACTTAAGGTTAGAACAAATGCTGATACACCCACAGATGCAAAGAAGGCTCGTGAGCTTGGTGCAGAGGGTATCGGTCTTTGCCGTACAGAGCATATGTTCTTTGAGGCAGACAGAATTGCGGCATTCCGTGAGATGATCTGCTCCGACACTGCTGAGGAAAGAGAAGTTGCACTTGCAAAGATCCTTCCTTACCAGCAGGCAGACTTCGAGAAGCTCTATGAGGCTCTCGAGGGCAACCCCGTTTGTATCAGATTCCTCGATCCCCCGCTCCATGAGTTCGTTCCCACAACAGAGGACGATATCGCTCTCCTTGCAAAGGCGCAGGGCAAGAGCGTTGAGGATATCAAGGCTATTATTGCATCTCTCCATGAGTTCAACCCCATGATGGGTCACCGTGGATGCCGTCTTGCAGTAACTTACCCCGAGATTGCAGCAATGCAGACAAAGGCAGTTATCCGTGCGGCTATCAACACTCAGAAGGCTCATGCTGATTGGAATGTTGTTCCCGAGATTATGATTCCTCTCGTGGGCGATGTTAAGGAGCTTAAGTATGTTAAGAAGGTAGTTGTTGAGACAGCAGACGCTGAGATCGCAGCTGCAGGCGTAGAGCTCAAGTATGAGGTTGGTACAATGATAGAGATTCCCAGAGCTTGTCTCACAGCTGATGAGATCGCTGCCAATGCAGACTTCTTCTGCTTCGGTACAAACGACCTTACTCAGATGACATACGGTTTCTCCAGAGACGATGCAGGTAAGTTCCTCTCTGCATACTATGATGCAAAGATCTTCGAGAACGATCCTTTTGCAAAGCTCGACACAACAGGTGTTGGTAAGCTTATGAACATGGCAGTATCCCTTGGAAGAAAGTCGGATCGTAGCCATGTCGTTCTGTGAGCC
>JAZUPD010000019.1:0-4582 GCA_045604985.1 Eubacteriales bacterium | reverse complement strand
TGATTTATGACATTGTCTTCCTAAGACCGCTTGGCCTCCGACTTGCTGCGATCACGGTCCTGCCCCTATCCCCGAGGAGGGCAAGTGGGTTCAGGCAAAGCAGATCACAGATATTTCTGCGTACACACACGGTGTGGGATGGTGTGCACCTCAGCAGGGTGCGTGTAAGCTTTCCCTCAATGTAAAGAACGGAATTATCGAGGAAGCACTCGTTGAGACCATCGGTTGCTCGGGTATGACACACTCTGCGGCTATGGCTGCTGAGATCCTTCCCGGCAAGACACTTCTCGAAGCACTCAACACAGACCTTGTTTGTGACGCTATCAACACGGCTATGCGTGAGCTTTTCCTCCAGATCGTTTACGGGCGCAGCCAGTCTGCCTTTTCCGAGGGAGGTCTCGTTATCGGCGCAGGTATGGAAGACCTTGGTAAAGGCGAGCGTTCCATGGTTGGTACAATGTACGGTACGAAGGAAAAGGGCGTAAGATACCTTGAAATGACAGAGGGCTACTGCACAAGAATGGCTCTTGACGAAAACAATGAGGTTATTGGATATGAATTTGTATCTCTCGGCAAGATGACAGACTTCATCAAGAAGGGCATGGAGCCAGGCGAGGCATATGAAAAGGCTAAGGGTACATACGGACGTTTCAATGATGCTGCAAAGTACATTGACCCCCGTAAGGAATAATTAAGGAGGTAATGTATAATGGCAAAATTTGAAGGTTACGAGAGACGCGAGGCGAAAATTCTCGAGGCTCTTAAGGAATACGGCATAAACTCCATCGACGAGTGCAAGGATATCTGCGATGCATACGGCATCGACCCCTATAAGATAGTTGAGGAAACACAGCCCATCTGCTTTGAAAATGCAAAGTGGGCATACACAGTTGGCGCAGCTATCGCAATAAAGAAGGGCTGCAAGAAGGCTGCTGACGCCGCTGCAGCTATCGGTATCGGACTTCAGGCGTTCTGCATTCCCGGCTCCGTTGCAGAAAACCGTAAGGTTGGTCTTGGTCACGGTAATCTGGGCAAGATGCTTCTTTCCGAGGAGACAGAGTGCTTCTGCTTCCTGGCAGGACACGAGTCCTTTGCAGCAGCAGAGGGAGCTATCAAGATCGCTCTTAATGCTAATAAGGTAAGAGTTAAGCCTCTCCGTGTTATTCTTAACGGTCTTGGCAAGGATGCTGCTTACATCATTTCCAGAATAAACGGCTTTACATATGTAAAGACTGAGTTTGATCCTTATACCGAGTCTGTAAAGGTTCTCGAGGAGAAGGCTTTCTCCACAGGCGACAGAGCAAAGGTTAAGTGCTATGGTTCGGATAGCGTTCCCGAGGGTGTTGCGATCATGCGCCTTGAGAATGTTGGCGTTTCGATCACAGGCAACTCCACTAACCCCACCAGATTCCAGCACCCCGTTGCAGGTACTTATAAGAAGTGGTGTAATGAGAACGGCGTAAATTACTTCTCCGTTGCATCGGGTGGCGGTACAGGCCGTACACTTCACCCCGATAATATGGCTGCAGGCCCTGCTTCCTACGGTATGACAGATACTATGGGTAGAATGCATGGCGACGCACAGTTCGCAGGTTCTTCTTCCGTTCCCGCACACGTTGAGATGATGGGTCTCATCGGCGCAGGTAACAACCCCATGGTTGGTATGACCGTTGCAGTTGCAGTTGCTATCGAAGAAGCATCGAAGTAATTAAGGGATTAACGGTCGCTTTTTGAAAAAAGCTCCGCAAAAATTTAATAAAAAGTTGGACACATCATTTTGGTGAAAACCTTGATGATGTGTCCAATATTTTTATATCAAAAATCATATTTAAGCGGAGGATTTTACAATGAAAAAGCTGAAAATGACTGCAAATCTGATCTTTGAGGAGGGCTGCAACAAGTATCTTGAATACTGTCTGCAGAGAAATCTGAGAGAGGGAACAATAGGACATTATAGACAAAGCTATACACAGTTCTATAAATACTTTTACCCGAAGATGCCGATAGAAGATATCGACGAAAGTACTTATAAGGACTATGTTCTGCATCTGCAATCAACTCTCAATAACGACATCAGTATCAATTCCTATTTGAGAGTTCTGATAACAACCTTTCATTTCTTTATAAACGAAGGATATATCCCTCATTTTAAGATGCAGGCAATCAAGGTCGATAAAAGCCATATTGAAACCTATAACGAGCAGGAGCTCGGGTTGCTTCTCAAAAAGCCTAATATCAAGAAATGCTCCTTTACTGAATACCAGTGCTGGGTAATGACGAATTTCTTGTTTTCAACGGGTGTCAGACAGCGCAGCCCGATGCATATTCAAGTAAAGGACGTTGATTTTGATAACAATGTTGTTTATGTGAATGTTACCAAGCCTTGAAATTACACAGAATTATATTCATCTTCTCGTAAGTGATGTCGCAAAACAAGTGAACGAAATCAACGTTCTGGATAAGTTCTACGGTAGGAAACTATAAATATAAGCGAGAGCTAAAAACAGTTTCTTGATTGACTTTTAAGTATTACTTAAAGTAACGATTCAGCAGTCCCTCGAATGCCTTGCCGTGTCTTGCCTCGTCGCAAAACTTCACGTGGGCTTTGAGGAAAGAAAGCTTTGCGGTGCTTGGATTTTGGAGCTTTGTTGTTTCCAATAAAAAGTGGAGTTCTCCAATAAAATTCCAATAAGAGAGGACGTTATGGCAAAAACATCATCAGACGTATATCAGCTTCCAAACGGCACGTGTGGCTTTCGATTGCCCGCACCACTTGATCAAATAGCAATAAATATTGATGCGAGTAATGCGATGCCTGTCGCAACGTAGTCCTTTACCGTCAGCGGCTCATTGTAAACTATAACTCCGAGTAAAAATGGCAGGAGCATTCCTCCGAGCATTGAGAATACCGAAAACACCGAAAGGTTTGCTACCGAAAAGGCTTTGAGGCTGTAATAGCCCAAAGTAATCCCGATGCGGAATTTATAGCTGTCATCAATAGGGAAAACTACGTAAAGCCAGCCTTGAAGCCCGCTATAAAAAACATTATAACGATGATAACAAGGCCTTTATACAAGGAAAATACCAACGACGCTTTAAGATCGGTGCCGTTTGATTGCTGAAAGTGCTGATTGAATAAGAACTGTAGTGAAAACAGTACCGTCGCAATGATGACTAAGGCATAATTTATTATTTGCCTTCGCCCTTCTTATATATCATTGCTCTATAGTTGTTTGGGTTGTCACTTGCGCATTCTGCTTCCCAAAGGCGCTTCACGTTCTCGTACACCTCGTCCTCAATGTCGGGAGTACCGCCCTTACAGGTGGGAAGGAGCATATCTCCCGCTACCTTGGGGTCGGTGCAAGCGGTGTCGTTTCTCCACGCCTCTCTTTCATCCTTGTTGCGGAGGTTGGGGATCTGCATAGGAGTACTTCCGTTCAATATGGAGCGGAATGCGAACATACCGGGCAGGAACATATCAAGAGCCTCGTATACGTCTATTATGTCAGCCTCAGGGTTTTTCTTGAGCTTTTCTACAAAGTGCCACATACAGTAGAAGTCGGAGTTTCCGTGTCCAAAATCCTTCGCTTCTTCATCGTGCTCCCGTGTAGGCATATATTCTTCTACAGGGAGATTTGCGTACTCGCCCGCATTTACGTCACATTTTACGTATATTGTCTTGATGTCCTTTTTGTCTGTACCTTCTCTTGCACTTTCCATTCTTCCTTTGGAGCCGTACATAGTATACCAAACTGAGTTCTCGTAAAGACCGCCGTGAATACTCTTGATAATACCGCCGTTTTCAAGCGTTACCATCTCGATTCCGAATCCCGCAGTCTTCCGACCAACGCTCAGTCCGCGTGCGTTTTTCGTTGATTCTATACCAATGACCGACACAGGACGGAGACCTGTAGCGTGGATTATCGGACCTAAGGAATGGGTGCAGTAAAAAGTGGAGTACTGATTGTTTCTCCAGTGATCACGAATACCGTATGTAAGAGAGGGCCATATGGGGTGGCAGTTGTGTATATACTCACACTCTCCGTATTCAAATTCACCGATCTTATTTTGAGCATAGAGCTTTTTCATTTCGTAGGGGGCAGGCATATAGCAGTAATTTTCACCGTAAGCGTATATCATACCCGTTTCCTCAACAGTTTCAACCAGTTCGACAGCTTCTTTCATTGTCTGAACGGGAGTTACCTCGGAAAAGACGTGCTTGCCGAGCTTCATAGCTTTGATCGCAAAGGGGGCGTGATCAGTTGCGTAATTTGCAAGGACTACGGCATCCATATCGTGCTGGATGAAATCCTCAAAGTTATCGTAGAATGCAATATCCAATCCATCCGCATTTCTTTTTTGTGCCTCCAATACTTCCGGGGCATTGTCGCAGATAGCGACCACCTCTGCGTTTTTCGCCTGCTTACAATACTTGATCATGCTTGAGCCACGATATCCGCCAAGCACACCTATTCTGACCTTTTTGTTCATAACAGTTTTTCCTTTCATTATCGTATGGTGTGGTATGTAGACATTACCTATTGTAATTGTATCACAAAGTAAAAGGTGTGTAAATTGAAAA
>JAZUPD010000018.1:0-148969 GCA_045604985.1 Eubacteriales bacterium | reverse complement strand
TTTTCGGAAGTATTTATGAAAAAAGAGACGAAGAAAGCAAAAAAAGAAAGAGCAAAAATCATCACCGAGGCATTGAAGAAAGTATATCCTTCTTCAGAATGTGCTCTCAAATACGAAGGTGAGCCATGGAAGCTCCTCGTAATGGGAAGGCTCAGTGCCCAATGCACCGACGCAAGGGTCAATATCGTCTGCGAGGATCTGTTTAAAAAATACCCAAGCGCAAAAGCTCTCTCGGAAGGCGAGCTTTCGGATATCGAGAACATCGTGCGTCCATGCGGGCTTTTCAGAACCAAAGCCGAAAGCATAAAGGCTGCTTGCTCTATGCTCGAAAACGAACACGGCGGAATTTTGCCAAAAACAATGGAAGAGCTTTTAAAATTCCCCGGAGTAGGAAGAAAGATAGCGAATCTGCTGTTAGGCGACATTTACCATCTGCCCGCCATCGTTGCAGACACTCACTGCATCCGCATCTGCGGAAGACTTGGATTTTATGAGGAAAGCATGAAGGACCCGCACAAGGTCGAAATGGTAATGAAAGAATATATAATACCCAAAGAGCAAAGTGATTTTTGCCACAGAATAGTAATGTTTGGCAGGGAATACTGCATGGCGCGTTCTCCGAGATGCTCGGAATGCCCCATCGCACATCTTTGTCCGAAAAACAAATAATTTTTAAGGAGATAAATTATGGGACTTATCAAAGCAGCAATCGGAGCAATCGGAGGAACTCTCGCCGATCAATGGAAGGAATTTTTCTACTGTGACTCCCTCGGAAACGACGTTCTCGCAAAAAAAGGACAGAAGAGCGTGAGCGGCCGCTCATCAAATACGAAGGGGAGCGACAATGTCATCTCAAACGGTTCGGGAATCGCCGTTGCAGACGGTCAATGCATGATCATCGTTGAACAGGGCAAAGTGGTCGAGGTCTGTGCGGAGCCGGGACAATATACATATGACAAATCCTCGGAGCCAAGCATTTTTGCAGGCTCGCTGGGCCAAAGCATTCTGGACACTTTTAAGATCATGGGCAAGCGTTTTACAATGGGCGGTGACACAGGAAAGGACCAGAGAGTTTACTATTTTAACACAAAGGAAATTCTTGATAACAAGTTCGGAACGCCCACACCTATACCATTCAGAGTCGTTGACAGCAAGATCGGTCTTGATATTGATGTCAGCGTTCGCTGCTCGGGTATCTACTCATTTACAGTCGCAAACCCCCTGCTCTTTTATACAAATGTTTGCGGTAACGTTGAGCGGGAATATTCGGTTGACGAAATTTCGGCACAACTCAAAACCGAATTTATCAGTGCACTTGCGCCCGCTATGGGAAAGCTTTCTTCTCTTGAAATGCGACCAAATCAAATTCCCGCACACACAGCAGAACTTGAAGCGGCACTCAATGATACGCTTTCTTCAAAATGGGGCGAGCTGAGAGGTCTCAAAATAAAATCCGTGGCTCTCAATCCCATAACTCTTCCCGAGGAAGACGAGGAGCTTATCAAAAATGCACAAAAAAGTGCAATTCTCCGAGACCCCACCATGGCAGCAGCTCACCTTGCAGGCGCACAGGCAGACGCAATGAGGGCGGCGGCAAGCAACGATGCAGGCGCAATGACAGGACTTATGGGCTTCGGAATGGCACAGCAGGCAGGCGGCTCAAACATAGGAAATCTTTTTGCCATGGGTGCGCAACAGCAAAGCAATGCGCCAAAGGCGGAAAACGGATGGAAATGCACCTGCAAAGCTATAAACAGCGGTAATTTCTGCACCGAATGCGGAGCAAAAAAACCCGAGAACGAATGGAAATGCTCCTGCGGAGCATTGAATAAGGGCAAATTCTGCCACGAGTGCGGAGCTAAAAAGCCCTCGGGAGCCATACAATACCGTTGTGGCAAATGCGGCTTTGAGCCTGAAGATCCCAATAACCCTCCCAAGTTCTGCCCCCAATGCGGAGACAGATTTGATGATAAGGATATTATGTAATTCTTGCTCTTAAGGCAGGTGAATATCATTGAATGCAACGAAAGAATACAAGTGTCCATGTTGCGGCGGAACAATATCGTTTAATATTGAGAGTCAAAATCTAAAATGCCATTATTGCGACACAGAGTTCGATATTGAAGCACTCGAAGATTATACCGACGAGTTTGAAAATGGCGAAACCCCTCCCACATGGAAAGTTGAGGCAGGAGGCGATTGGCAAGATGGCGAGACCGATCGCCTATGTACCTATTCATGTAAATCTTGCGGTGGTGAAATTTTTGCAGACGCCTCCACCGCCGCAACAAGCTGCCCTTTTTGTGGCAATCCCGTCATACTGATAGAAAAGCTGTCAAGAGATTTGAGACCCGATCTTGTTATTCCTTTTAAATTTGAGAAAAAAAGCGCAAAAGAAGCTTTGAAAAATCATTTTAAAGGAAAAAAGCTTTTGCCAAAAGCGTTTGCAGACGAAGCACATCTTAACGAAATAAAAGGTGTATACGTTCCATTTTGGCTTTTCAGTGCCGACACCTCTTCAAAAACCAGATTCAGAGGCACCCGCATCTCACATTGGAGCGACAGCAAATATAATTACACAAAAACAAGTTATTTTTCCCTTGTCAGAAGCGGAAGATTAGATTTTTCCAATATCCCCGTCGACGGCTCAACAAAAATGGCAAATGACCTTATGGAGTCCCTCGAACCATACGATTTGAGTGATGCAGTGAATTTCGAAACAGCCTATCTTGCGGGATACTTTGCCGACAGATACGACGTTACGTCAGCCGAAAGCCTCGAAAGAGCCAACGAAAGAATAAGACAAAGCATAATTGACGAATTCGAAAAAACCACCATCGGTTATCTCGGAACTTGCTGCACAAGCTGTAATTTCGAGCTTCTAAAAAGCTCCGCCAAATATGCACTATTTCCCGTCTGGCTTCTCACCACCACCTACAAAAACAAGAATTACACATTTGCAATGAACGGGCAAACCGGAAAATTCGTCGGCGACCTCCCGATGGATATAAGCGCATTTTGGCGTTGGTTTTTCGCCGTTTTCGGGATAGTTTTCGCAATCGTTTTTCTTATTTCGTTTGCTATAAATCATTGGTAACGGAGAATATGCGGAAATGAAGAAAATAGCAATTTTTACATATATAATCCTGATAATAGTTTTTGTTTTTCTTTTTCTCTCAACTGCTTCTGCTTATTATGGCTATTATTACGACGAAGCAGGAATATTAAGCAAAAATGAAGCATACAGCCTTGAAAATCGTCTTGAGGAAATTGAAAACACATACGGAGCAAAAATTTTTATCACTGTTGTAAATAACACGGGAAACCAAAGCGCATACAACTATGCTGCAGATTACCTGTATTCCGCCCTGAATCACGGTGAAAGCGGTGCAATTCTTCTTCTCAGTATGGATGAAAGAGACTGGGCAGTTTATGCTACGGGAGGAGCAAGATCCGTTCTGACCGACAGCAGGATAGATTCAATTATGAACGTCTTGATATCGGATTATTTTTCTGAAAATGATTACTATAACGGTTTTTGTGGATTTGCTAACCAGTGCATGGCTTATTTTTTGAAAACCGAGGCTGACGGAATAGATCCGAGTGCAAGATATACCGACAATGATAACGGAGATTTTTCCCTTTTCACTTCCGTTTTGATCTCCTTTTGCATAGGTCTCGTTGCCGCCATTGTGACTGTTATCATTTTGAGAGGACAGCTGAAAAGCATAAAAAGTGCAAAAAACGCAGCAAATTATGTGAATGTTAACAGCTTTTCATTGGTAGAAAGTCGAGATATCTATCTTTACAGCACCGTTACAAAAACTCAAAAATCCCAAAGCTCATCAGGCTCACGTCCCCGATCAGGTGGCGGCAGAAGCGGTAAATTCTGATATTTGATCATGATTTTATCAGTTATCAACGATTCCGTTCATCCCCTATAAATACGTTTTGTTTCGCCTATAAAACTTCATTCAAAAAAGGTGCAGACCTGCCCAAGCAAGTCGGCGCCTTTTATTATGTCTTAAAACTGTTTTCAAAGTTTTTATATACCAAATCCTTTTCAATTCAAAATAGCGTTCTGCGATAATTTAACCGCAAAACGCCATTTTCGTCATTATTATAATTTTTTGTTCTTCATATGAATCTTTGTTTCGGTTTGAATATATGAAGCCGATCACTATCATCGCCACCATATAAACAGCTATTGAGAAAATAATTGAAGCAGTTGTGATTTTTCAGATCCCTTCGGTAAAAACTTATGAATATTTTACCACATGATCCCTTAAAAATTAACTGTTTTTTGAATATTTATTGAATCGTTTATCCTTTTTCGACAAAAACATCCATCAATAGAGAGGAAAAAAGTGAAAAGGGATAGATTTCTTCACTTGGTAAATGCAGAATATCAAATTTTGCGTCTTTTGTATCAAGTACAAGATGGAAGGAATAGAGCGCTATGGCGTCTTTTGGAGAAATTCCGTTTTCAAGCTTTCCCCTTATCCTCTCGCGGCTTCCGTATTTTCCGTCCCCCACTATCGGCATCTTTCTTGATGAAAATTGCGCCCTTATCTGGTGAGTTCTGCCGGTTCCCAGCTTTATTCTCACAAGTGAAAGCTCCCCCTTCTCTCCCATTGCACTCCCAAGTAACTTATAAGAAAGCAGAGCCTCCTTTGCACCTTTTCTGGGAGTGTCTATAACAAAACACTTTCCCGCCCTTGCATCCTTAAAAAGCAAATCCCGCATCTCGCCCTCGTTTTCATTCGGTCTGCCGCTCACCACCGCAAGATATTCCTTTATGCAAACGCATTTATCTGATATGGCAGCGGAAAGGCGTCCCTCGGAGCTTTTGTTCTTTGAAAAGACCATAATACCGCCCGTAGGTCTGTCAAGACGATGCAAAAGTCCCGCTGTGCCGCCGATATAAGACGAGATCTCGTCAAGAATATTCTTTCCGTCTGCCCCGTCAGCCCCGCTCTGGGACAACACTCCATGGGGCTTCAGGGCAACGATGACATTTTTATTTTCATATAATATATCAAGCATATTTCCTCATATTATACCGATTATTGCCGTCACGGATTTCGTTGGCGACATAAGAAAAGAGTTTGAAAGAGTGAGACCTATCAGATTTTCCGGTTCAAGCACTTCAAATATTTTTTTCTGAAATGAAAGAGGAAGATCACCGTATCCGGGGCTGAATCTCGGACGCAAGGCATAGCCTTCTTCCTTTATTTTCTCCGAGAAGCCATCGCAAAGAGCTTCGATGCGTTCCGCACCTATCGCCTGCATAATAAGCCCCTTTGCGGGGGATATCCTGCCGTATTTCATAATAAGCCTATCAATGCCAATGCCCACCGTTGCGGCAAAAAGGATGATTTTTTTGCACCCTAATAGATTTTTTGTAAGTGAAGCACTTTCAGCTCGGCAAAATCCAAGATCAAGTATATTTTCCGATACTTTTATCGAAAAATCCTGATAGCAAACTCTGTATGAGAACTCGGGGATTGCTTCAGCGAGGCATTCATCGAGCATTTTCTTAAGTTCTCCAAAGTCCTTGCCACCGCCAGCATAGCGCAGGATCTCACTTCTGTCTATCTCACGGGGGGGAATACCCGTAAGCACTGTCACACCCTTCATTTTCCTATCATATCCGAAAGATTTGCAAGAATCTTCTCGGCAACGTCCGGTTTATTCATCGAATAAACGTGAACGTTTGTGATATTATTGGCGAAAAGGTCGATTATCTGTTCCGTGGCATAAGCTATTCCCGCCTGTTTCATGGCAAGGGGGTCAGAGCCGAATTTATCAACAAGGCTCTTGAAGCGATGCGGCATGAACGAGCCGGAAAGCTTAATCGCTCTCTCAACCTGATTTGCATTCGTTATGGGCATGATCCCTGCCACTACCGGAATCTTTATTCCCGCTTCTCTTATTTTGTAAAGAAAATTATATAGCAGGTTATTATCGAAAAACATCTGCGTTGTGAGAAAATCACATCCAGCATCCACTTTTTCTTTTAGATATTTTATATCCTCCTTTTGATCTCTGCTTTCGGGATGTATCTCGGGATAGCAAGCTCCTCCGATGCAGAAATCCGCTCCGCTTTCTCTCAGCTCTCTTACAAGCTCCGAGGCGTGACGGTATGCCCAGCGACTTCTGTCACTTCCCTCAAGCTCCGGGGTAAGGTCGCCCCGAAGTGCCATAACATTACTCACTCCCGCTGCCTTTATTTCCTCCATCTTACGGCGAACGGTCTCACGGGTAGATGAAACGCAGGTAAGATGTGCAAGAGTCGGAACACCGTAATTTTCCATTATATCCCTTGCAATTTCAAGGGTATATTTACTCGTGCCGCCGCCTGCGCCGTATGTAACGCTCATAAATGAGGGATGGAGCTTTGCTATCTCCTCGGTTGCGCTCTTGACGTTCTCAAATGCCGTATCCGTCTTTGGCGGAAAAACCTCAAATGAAAGGCTTATCCTGCCACTATTCAAAATATTCGTAAGTTTCATTTTTTTGATCTTCCTTTATTCTTGCTGCGCTTTTTCGAAGTGATTTTTTTAGTTGAAAAACCAAAATAACCCAGTTTTTTGCCAAGTGCAAAATATTCGCCATGTGCAAATGCCGCAAGATGAGCAAGCTCAAGGCAAATTTTTCCGTCCTTATCAACAATGCTCTCATCCACCCGTACCGCAACTATATCCGCAAGGAACATATCATGGCTCTCCATGGGTATGATGTCGGTAACTCTGCACTCGATTGACATGGGGCTTTCGGAAATACTGGGACATTCCACGATACTTGATTCTTCACGTGTCAAATGGCATTTTTCAAATTTATCCACCTTTTTACCTGTGTAAATACCGCAATAATCTGCGCTCTTTACCATGTCCTCCGTGGTGAGATTCAGCACAAAACAACCGCTTTCCTTGATTATATGGTGGGAATAACGGCTTGGACGCACCGAAATATAGGTTTTGGGCGGTTTTGTATTGAGAATCCCCGTCCATGCCACCGTCAGAATGTTAGTCTCTCCCTTTTCGGGATTTCCGCAGCTTACCATAACGGGCGGAAGGGGCGCAAGAAGTGCGCCACCCTTAAGATTTATCTTTGCCATATTATTTCTCGTATTTTGCAGTATTCTTCATGAGACGGAGTGCAATATCGGAACATTTTTTCATCTCCTCGACCACTGCGAACTCTGTTCTCGAATGGAAATCGTATCCACCCGTGCAGAGATTTGGGCAAGGCAGTCCCATAAAGGAAAGTCTTGCTCCGTCCGTGCCTCCTCTGATGGGGGAGTTATATGGAGCAACCCCCTCTTCTCTCATAGCCTCCTCTGCACGGGCAAGCACATGAGGATTCTTTTCTATAACCTCTCTCATGTTGAAATACGAATCAACTATCTCTGCCTTGCAAATCCCTTCGCCGTATTTTTCGTTTATTTTGTGGCAGGCATCAAGCATTACCTGCTTCTTTTCCTCAAATTTCTTCATATCGTGGTCACGGATGATATAATCAAGCTCAGCTTCCTCGATGCTTCCCTCCATGTCAGTAAGGTGGAAAAAGCCCTCATAGCCATTCGTCATTTCAGGCACTTGCTCTGAAGGCAAAAGAGACGCATATTCAAGAGCGATAAGAGAAGCATTTTTCATAATTCCATATGCACTGCCCGGATGGGTTGAAAAGCCCTTTATTTTTACAAATGCGCTTGCTGCATTGAAATTTTCATATTCTATACCGCCAAGTGCGCCGCCGTCAAATGTATATCCGTAATCTGCACCGAGCTTATGGAGATCAACAAGGTCTGCGCCTCTGCCTATCTCCTCATCGGGTGTAAAGCATATTTTTATATCTCCGTGCTTCTCGCCACTCTCGATAAGACGGGAGAGTGCGTCCATTATCTCGGCAATTCCCGCCTTGTCATCTGCCCCCAGCAGAGTATTTCCGTCGGTAACGATAAGGTGTTTTCCTATAAATCTTTCGTCAAGAGGGCTTCTTACTATATTCTCTTTTTCATTAAGAACGATATCTCCGCCCTTATACTCGATTATGCTCGTTTTTATAGGATTGTCCGCAACCGCATCCGAGGTGTCCATATGTGCAATAAACGCAACGCAGGGATGTCCCCCGCCGCAATTTGATGGAAGCGAACCATAAACGTATCCATGCTCATCCATTTCGGAATCAAGTCCCATTGTGCGAAGCTCCTCTGCCAGAAGAGCCCCAAGAACAAGCTGCTTTTCGGTACTTGGACAGCACTCATTTTCACCACATGACATGGTGGGATAGGAAACGTATTTTAAAAATCTTTCAGTAAGCATTTTTACACCACACCTCTCATCCCTCGAAAAAAATCTTATAGTTGCCGCTCTGAATAATATCAACGAAATCAATGATGCTTTCAATTCTTTCTTTGGTTTTTATTCCCGCAAGCTTTTTCTGACCGTATCCCGCATGATTATCGCTGCCCGCCAAGGGAGCGATACCGTAATTTTTTGCATATTCGCGCGCCATTTTATTCTCAAAATCTGTGCGGTTTGCGTTGATTATCTCCACTGCGTCAACACTTCTCGGCTTCAGCTTTATTCCGCCCCTTATATATTCGGCTTCTCTGAATGGATGTGCATGAACGACAAAACCTCCTTGGTCTCGAACATAATTCAGATAATCCCAATATGGCATCTCCATTATCTTCTCATTTTCAAGAAGCCAATGTGGCGAGAGACCGTATGTGAGGAAATCTGTACCGCCATAGGATGCTTCCCAACCGAAAAACACATCAAGTCCGACCTTTTTTCCCTCTTGAAATGCATTTACATACCCTATGCAAAATCTCTCGATTTTTTCCTTCCATGAAAGCCCCTCAAGGGGAACGACGGTATTTCCGTTTAAAAAATGGTCTGTGACGATTATTCCCGCATACCCCATCTCGGCATAAAAACCCACCTGCTCTGCGGCACTTACTCTCGCACAGGCACTGACCTCCGATGTATGAAGATGCGTTTCATACTTATAACTCTTCATTTTCACTCTCCAATTCAGCCCTCGATGAGCTTTATTATCTCACAGGGGTTATTTACAAAAACATTTGCTCCGTAGGGCAAGAGTTCCTCTTTTTTTCTGAAGCCCCAAAGAACACTGATGCAGGGAAGAGACGCATTTTTTGCTGTAAGGATATCCACCTCGGAATCACCAATAAACACAGCTTCGTTCTTCTCCGCGCCGATTGCTGAAAGTGCCAAGAGAACCATGTCGGGTTCGGGTTTTCTCGGAACTCCCGGTATTTCACCCAAAGCATAATCCAGCTGGGGATAAAATTCTGCCGCCAGCTCCTTTACCGCAGAGTCAATTTTATTTGAAACCACTGCCATTTTTATTCCCATTGCCCGAAGTGCGTCAAGAGTCTCCGAAATGCCCTCATAGGGGCGTGTTTTTATTCTGCAATGAGCAGAATAATATTCTCGAAATTCACAGAACAAGCGTTCAAAATCCGGATTATCCGTGCCTCCCGGAACAGAGTGCGAAACCAGATGCTTTATTCCGTTTCCAACTGCACGTCTCGTCTGTTCGAAGGTGCGTCCCTCATATCCATTTAAACGCAGGATATGATTTATACTGTCGTGAAGATCCTGAAGCGTGTCAAGGATCGTTCCATCCATGTCCCATATTATTGCTTTGTATTTCATTTCTACCTCTAAAAATCAGTCCTTTGATTCTATCACCAAAAGTGAGCCCCTTTTAACCGAGATCAATGCGATATTGCCCTCTATCTCGTTTGAAACAGCAAATTGATTGTTTCTGTAAATCTTCGCATTTTTAAGTGGAAATTTACAACCCTCTGCCGAAACACCTTTGCAAACCTTATCAAGTGCCACCAGTGAAAGATATTTATATCCCGTTCTAGGCACGAGAAGGCTGTCGTTTTCAAGATAACGTACCCTGTTATACCCATTCGTGATATAGCAATGTATTCCCCTCGCCTTCATTTCTTGAAGGATGCAGACGCTTGAAAAAGAATGGTCGAACCTTGTTCCGATGCCGCCGATTATGACGATATCGTCACAGCCACGCTCAATGGCTATCTCCACAGCTGCCTGAGTGTCGGTACAGTCCTTCTCACATTCAAGCTTTACAAGTTCAATTCCGTCGGGGACGCTTGCCCCATTGAGAGAATCAAGATCTCCCACCAGAACGTCAACTCTTTCTCCCATTGCTCGGGCATTCAGATATCCGCTGTCCGCCGCAATAACAAGATCTTCCTTTTTGGGCTTTTCAATTATATTTTCGGCAAGAATATTTCCGCCTCCGTAAATAAATGCCTTCATATCGTAATTCCTTTGGGCTTTTTTAGTTTTTGCTCCAAGCATTTTTCTCTTTAAGTACATTAAACATTGAAACAAAACTTTCATGTCGGCTTTTTGCAATTTTTCCGTCTCGAACAGCCTCAACTATGGCGCATCCGTCTTCCTTTGTATGGGTGCATTTGGTATATCTGCATGAACCGATAAGAGGTACAAACTCCCTCATAGTCATGGGAAGCTCGTCCTTTGTAAAAAAGTCGAAACGTTCAAAATCAAGCATACTGAATCCCGGGGTGTCCGCAATACAGCCCGATAAAAAATCTTCTCCAATGGGGAAAAGTTCAATATGGCGGGTGGTATGCCTTCCTCGCTCGATCTTTCGGCTTATATCAGATGTATCAAGCCCAAGAGCAGGAAACAGCACATTCATAAGAGTGGATTTTCCAACGCCTGAAGCCCCCGCAAAAGCCGCAGTCTTTCCCATAAGCTCAACTTTAACAAAATCCTTTATCTCATCCGTCCCCTCGCCTGTTTTACAGCTGACAACGAACACTTGATAGCCTGCAAGTCTATAAATTTCCGAAAGAAATTCCGCATTTTCTCTGTCCAGCTCGCATTTTCCGATCACAATGATCGGCTCGATTCCGCTATGTTCAAGAATCGAGAGCATTTTGTCTATTGTTTCAAGCACAGGTGCAGGGGATGCCGCCGCCATTGCAACGAACATGATGTCAATATTTGAAACGGGGGGCCTTATAAGAGAATTTTTTCTCGGAAGGATCCGGCTTATCATAATATCTCGGCCATCTTCCTTTGGCATAGGTTCTCCGTCCTTCATTTCAAAGGAAGATTCGGTATAAATGATCTCGACCTCATCTCCAACAACGGGCGTTATATGATTATGTCTGAAAACACCTCTTGCCCGAGAGGGACATATCTTGCCCGAGAGGGGATCATCCCCACCTTCCAGAAGAACAAAATAAAGTCCGCCAACGCCTTTAATTATTTTTCCGTGTTTACGGTATTCCATATTACCTCAATTTAAGCCTATTCCGTAGTCGGAGGCATAGACCATGCGCGAGGACAGCGAAATCACGCCGTCCTTTATAACAAGCTCTACCATTCTTCCGCCGCGAAGGCTGTTATTTATATCAAATGTTCCGCCAAGACCGTATCCGTCATAGCCGATGCTTGCAGCATAGCCAAGCTCGATGCCGCAATATCTTCCCGAAAAGGAATTGAGATGGTCATGTCCGCAGTACAACCCCAAAACACTTTTAGATTCCAGTACTGCTGCAAAAAGTCCTGAATTTATTGGAGACGAGCCAACCTCTTCTCGGGAAATACCGAGCATTCCCGTTTCATTGGGATTCTCCGCAATTATTGCAAATTCGGACACCGGTGTGTGGGTTACCATAACGGTCGGCATAGTGCCAGCGACCTCTCTGTCAAGAACTTTTTGGTTTTCCGTAAACCACGCAATCTGAGAGGGGGTTACGTATCCATAATCCGTGCCGTTTTCTATATTTTCCGAAAGAACGGGGTCGCCTGAAATGCCGCCTTTTGTGGCAGAAAGCATAGGCGTCTGCCCCATTGCCCAAATCCCGAAAATAGGAGTAAGTATCTTTTCCGTCTCGCCCGAAGGATATACGGGCAGAAAATAGCTGACAGTTCCGTCTATGTTAAATTCGCTCTTTGCAACGCAGTATTCAAAGGATGAATAAACCTCCATCTGAGACTCTGCCGAAAGACCTCCGTCTGTATCCTGCTCACCAAAAACAACCGCCCAAGGTATTTTGCGTTTTTCAAGAGGTGACACAAGAGTCTCCAAATATGCTTCAAGCTCTGCCTTTGTGGTCATTCCGTTGGAAACATCTCCCGCAAACATTACAAGATGCGGTTTTTCCTTCTCTGCAATAGCTTCGATTGCACTTGTAGTATTGGGATTTATATCCGCATCTGATAATACGAGCATTTTGAATTTACCGCTTTCAGTGAAATTCAGTGGCACTTTAGTACTTCTGAGCGATAAAGAAGGCTCACTTCCATCTCTGCCCACGAAGGAAATACTCATATTTTTTGCAAGAGTGAGCTTATTGCCCATATATGATCCCACGTATGAATCCACAAAATATTTTACCGCTGTTTTCGCCCCCGTCTCAGAAAGTGCCGCAATTGCAACATTTTCTCCGCTCTGCAAAAGAACTGCATAGCCGTCTCTTCCGAGGGCAGAGAGAGTAGTTATATAGTCATCACCGGAGCGATTTGTATGACCTATCCTTATTTCGTGCCTCGAAAGGCTTTCAGCATCCGTAACGATCTTAAGAGAAACGCCGGTTTTTTCCAAAAAAAGCTCTCTCAACGTCTCCGCCGATCCTGCCCCCCATGAATCCGCCTCGCTATAAACGATAACATATTCTCTCGAACTTGATCTGCCCGATTCAGTCATCTGACTTATATGTTTTATGCTGTCACCGCTATATGAATAAGAAAGGACGGTGCAAATAACTATCGAAATGAGTCCAATAACGGTAAAACCGATGATCGAGGTCTTTCTTACAAGCTCAAAATGTCCTCTCTCCCTTCTATCCGAGCCTTTTTGAGTCTTTTGGAATCGGAAGAAAGCTTTTTTCTTTTTTTGAGAGGGCTTTGCCGTTATCCTACTGTGGGGATTTTTAGGCAGCGTGCCGTCTGAACCGTGTTCTCTCGGCTGCATATGCCTTATCTGTGCTTCGGAGTATTGCCTGGGCATATCCGCTCCCGCATTTTGAGGGTTCACTGGCGGATGTGAAGGTATTTGTCTGCGAACAAACACCTCCTCGCCAACCTCTCCTAAAATCTTTTTATTTTCGTTATTTTCCATATTTTCGTTAATTTGAACCTGCGCTGACCTCATAGTTCACCACAGGGTCACCATCAATATTATATCCGATGCTGATAGAAAGAATTATTCCTGCGCTTTCGGGGGACGAAACGACGGTGGCATCTCCGAGAGTAAGCTCATGATCCTCAAGAAGTGCTCTCGCCTTTTTAACCGACATTCCTACAACGTTTGGAACTCTCCAACCATCAAGCTCCACAAACTCAACACTGGGGCCTGCTTCATAGTCTCCATTGCTGACGGTAAAATTCACTGTTGCAACACCGCTTGAAATAGGTGTTCCGGGAATGGGATACTGCTCTATTATCCTCCCCTCTTCAAGCTCGCTGGGAGCTTCGCTTCTCTTTCCAAGTTTGAGACCTACCTTTGCAAGCTCGGTCTCTGCCTGTCTTACGGTAAGTCCCGTTATATTCGGAACAGACACTGTCACATAGCTCTGTCCTCCGCTTACTGTAAGCGTTAGTGAAGCACCGAGAGCAACGCTTGTTTTAGGAAGTAAGCTCTGACCGATAACGATTCCCGCAGCCTTATCCGACTCCTCGTATATTACCTCGGTAATGATAAGGCCAAGCTCTGTTGCACTCTGCCTTGCCTCTGTCTCGCTGCTTCCTCTGAAGTCGGGAACCTCAACTGCATTTGAACCGGATGCCTTACCCATGCTTACATAAACGGTTACAGATGAGCCAACTGCCGCAGAGTCTCCCGCAGCAGGATAGGTATAGCAAACCTTTCCTCTTGTCACAGTCTCACTGTATACCTGCTCAAGCACCACCTTGAATCCAAGCTTTTTAAGCGCAAGCTCTGCATCTCGGCTCGATTTGCTTTCATAATTTTCAAGAATTAGCAACTCAGCTCCAAGGCTCACCGTCAGCCTTACAGTCTGTCTCTGTCTATTAGCGGAGACCTTTACTCGCTGTCCTTCCGATGGGTACTGATCGAGTATCTGGCCCTTAACGGAATTAGAATCATACTTTTCGGTTATATCCACAGTGTAATAGGTTGAACTTAGTCCAACCGCATCCTGCGTGGTATAGGTATATCCAACAACATTCGGGACCGTCAAAACAATAATATCCGAATTTACATTGATTATTCCGAAAATTCCCAGTGCTGCGTCAAGGATAACGAAAAGACTTACAAGGAATACCACAGCAAAGGCAGATGCCACACCAAGTATTATTGGGAACATTGCCTTTCCACCTTTTGATGACTTCTTTTTATTTGTGTAAGGCTTTTTTGCCGATTTTTCAGACATGGTGTTCTTGTGATTTGGTCGGAATACTATTCCCGGATCTGCCTTTAGTCTGGCGATCTGACGAAGCATCTGCGTTGCGCTCTGAAAACGCATTTCGGGATCCTTTTCCATTGCCGAAAGGGTTATCTGCTCAAGTCCTCTCGGAATTGCGGGATTGATGCTTCTTGGCGAGACGGGGGCGTCATTTATCTGTTTAAGAGCCACCGTTATGGGGCTTTCGTCATAAAATGGCAGTTTTCCGCAAGACATCTCGTATATCATGACTCCGAGAGAATAGAGGTCGCTTCTTCTGTCAATGGCCTTACCCTCTGCCTGCTCGGGACTAATATAAAATACCGTTCCGATAGCCTTATCGGTAAGAGTAAGTGTTTCAGCATTGGGAAGCTTTGCTATTCCAAAATCCATCACCTTGATAACACCGTTTTTAAGCAGCATTATATTCTGAGGCTTTATATCCCTGTGAACGACGCCCTTGGAATGTGCATGCTCAAGAGCGTGAAGTATCTGCTCGGTATAGCTTATAATCTCACCAAAAGACAAAACGCCCTTTTTGTTCATGTAATCCTTCAGAGTTATACCCTCGATATACTCCATTACGATGAATTTTATATTGCTTCTTACAGAAATATTAAAAATTCTCACAACATTGGGGTGAGAAAGCATTGCAACCGCCTTTGATTCATTTACGAATCTTCTCACCTGCGCCTCGTCACTTGCTATGTCCTCACGAAGCATTTTAACGGCGACCGTCCTCTTTTCGGCAAGATCATATGCCTGGAAAACTACCGCCATTCCGCCAACACCTATGGTCTTCATTATTCGATATCTATTATCGAATACCTGCCCCACATAGCGCTCATAACCTTCCATATTCATTTCTTATGCCCTTCCTTCTCATATTTTAAGAAGCACAACGGTGATATTATCCGCACCGCCGTTTGCATTTGCCGCTTCTATAAGAGAGAGGACTTTATTCTTAGGCTCGCCCTCGCCCGAAACTATCTTTAGTATGTCCTCATCAAGCACCATTCCCGTAAGACCGTCAGAGCAAAGCAGGAAATAGGTATCCTTATCCAAATCTGTGTCAATAGAATTGATATCCGCCTTGATTTCCGCCTCTGTTCCCACCGCACGCATAATGATATTGCGATTTGAACTGCTTTTAGCCTCTTCGAGAGTGAGCTTTCCTATGTCCACAAGGTACTGAACATATGAATGATCATGGGTAAGCTGCTCTATCTTATCTCCGCATATTTTGTACATACGACTGTCTCCGATGTTGACTGAATAAGCACCTTTAGAAGTATAAAGGAGTGCCACGAGAGTTGTTCCCATTCCACTAAGCTCAGGACGGTTCTTTGCCTCGTCAAAAACCGCTTTGTTTGCACAATCGGCTGCGTTTTCAAGGAGCAATTTAAGATCAACTCCGTCACTATCCAGCTTTCCTTCCTTAACTCTCGGCAAAAGAACAGCCTTTATCTCCTCGGAAAAGGCTTCAAGAGAGCGTCTGCTTGCTTCTTCTCCGCCCGCTGCTCCGCCCATTCCGTCGCAAACAACAATAAGAAGGGCATCCTCACCTATTTCATATATGCCGAAGCTGTCCTGATTTCCCTTTCTGAGTTTTCCTATGTCTGTTTTTCCAAAGTATATCATATTTCCTCCGAAGCTTATGCTTTAAAGAAAGCATAAGGATATGTTCCGTGTTTTATATCTATATAAAACGGTATTTGCCGTGTTTCATTCCTCTTTTTTTGAGTTTTCTCTACGAAGCTGTCCGCAAGAAGCATTTATATCTGACCCCAGCTTTCGTCTGACAGTTGCCCTTATCCCTCTTTTTTCAAGAGTGGCAGCAAACGTCCTTATGGCATCCTCTCCGCTTCTCTTAAATCCCGTTTCCTTTACCTCGTTTACGGGTATCAGATTCACGTGGATGGGCATACCATCCCTTTCGCTTCTCAGTGCGCTATTCAGTACCTTTGCCAGCTTTTCGGCGTTTCCCCTTGAATCGTTATTGCCAGCTATCAGGGTATATTCAAAGGATATCCTCCGCTTTGTAATACTGTAATAATCCTTGCAGGCGCGAAGAAGATCTCTAACGCCCCATTTATTATTTATCGGCATTATAAGGCTTCTTGTTTCGTCGTCGGGGGCGTGCAGAGATATTGAAAGGGTTATAGGAAGATCAAGCTCCGAAAGCTTATATATCTTGTCCACCAGCCCGCAACTTGAAAGAGATATATGCCTATAACCTATATTCAGCCCGTCCTCACTGCCGACAAGCTGAAGGAATTTTACCACATTATCAAAATTATCAAGCGGTTCGCCTATTCCCATCATAACGATATTTGAAATTCGCTCACCGATATCATTCTGCGCCGCAATTACCTGTCCCAAAAGCTCTGATGCAGTAAGGTCGCGAACCTTTCCGCCAATAGTTGAAGCGCAGAATCTGCACCCCATTCTGCAGCCCACCTGTGATGAAATGCATATGGTATTCCCATGGTTATATTTCATCACGACAGACTCGATGCAGTTTCCGTCTACAAGTCCAAAAAGGTATTTCACAGTGCCGTCTATGGCTGAAACAAGTTTTTTTTCGATATAAGGCAAGCGGTATTCGCATATCTCTTCAAGTTTTTTACGAAGCTCCTTTGAAAGACTCGTTATATCTTTTGGATGTGTACCTCGGTGAATATTGGTAAATATCTGCTTTGCCCTGTATTTTGCCGCACCAAGCTCCTCTGTAACAAAGGTCTCAAGCTCAGGCAGTGAGAGAGACAAAATGTCAGTCTTTATTCTGTTTTCCATATGTCTCCCCTCTTTTTTGTTAATTTTTCTTTAATTTGGCGATAAAGAAACCGTCACTTCCGTGCTTATCGGGATAAAGCGTGAGCATTCCATTGCTTTTTATTCCCCCAACCTCAAAGGGCATAAGGGAAAGATTCGGGTGTTTTTTCATAAGTATTTTTATATTTTCCTCATTCTCAGAGGGAAGGATAGTGCAAGTGGAATAGACCATTATGCCGCCCTTTTTCAGATAACTAAGATTATTTTCGGCAATGGAAAGCTGAATTTCGGGAAGTCGGTCTATATCCGAAAGCTCCTTATATCTGATTTCCGGCTTTTTGGCGATGACGCCAAGCCCCGAGCAGGGTACATCACACAAGATTTTGTCCGCAGCGGCAGAAAGTGATTCGTCATATTTTCTGCCGTCCCTTGCCGCAGCTTTGATTATTTTAATTCCAAGCCTTTCCGCTCCGCGTCTTATAAGGGAAATTTTGTTTTCGTGAAGGTCAAAAGAATTTATTTCGCCCTCATTTTCCATTTCCATTGCAAGTGAAAAGCTCTTTCCGCCGGGAGAGGCACAGCAATCAATTATCCTCTCACCCTTTTCAGCTCCCAGTGCGGCGGCACAAAGCTGTGAAGCCTCGTCCTGAACGAACCAAAGTCCGTCTGCCTCCCCGGGAATAAGGGAATATGGTGTGTTGCCCGAAAGCTTTATTCCCACTTCTGAAAAAGCAGTTTTTTCGGCTGCAAATCCGTTTTCGCAAAGCAGAGAAATAAGCTCGTCACGGCTCGTTTTCAATGTGTTGACTCGAAGTGTCATGAAAGGAGCTTCATTCATTGCCGAAAAGACCGCCTCAGTGCGTTCTCTGTCAATGTCTCGGCAGAATCTCTCGCAGATCTCCTCAGAGACCGAGTATTTTACCGAAAGATATTTGGGTATATTGCTCTCGTCGGGCAATTTCACCTTTTTTTCGGAGCGGACAAATGAGCGCAAGAGAGCATTTACAAATCCCTTTGAACGCTTACCAACAAGCTCTACGCTTTCATTTATTGCCGCATGATCGGGGATTCTATCAAGGTAGATAAGCTGATAAAGTCCAAGCCTTAAAGCGTTTCTGACGCTGCCCTCTATCTTTGAGGGTGGCAGAGACGCCATTTTATCTATCTGATAATCAAGAGTGATCTTTCGCTCGATAACTCCGTAAACAAGGGTCGTAAGAAGTCCTCTGTCAGCACCCGCAACTCCGCTTTGCTCAATGGCAGAATCAAGAGCTATATTTGAATATCTCTTTGCCGCCTCGATGCGGTCAAGCACCATAAGAGCGAGTCTTCGCACATTTATTTTGTTTTCCATCTATCTTTTTCCCTCTCCGTCACGCCGTGCGTGCCGCCTCTCACTGATGGCGAGGCTTTGCTATTCAAATTTCAAATCCCCTCAAAGGCTTTCACTCCGAGAAAGCTATCGCTTAGTGGCTGAGAGGGCTTTTAATTTTCTATCAATCTCTCCTTCTGTTTGCTATAAGGAGCAGACGAAGTATTTGAGAAAGCGCAGAGGCAAGGGCGGCAACATAAGTGAGAGCAGCCGCCGTCAGCACCTTTCTTGCACCGAGAAGCTCATCGGATGTGAGCCTTGCACTATCGTCAAGCGCCGCCATTGCTCTTCTGCTTGCGTTAAATTCAACGGGAAGTGTGACTGCCTGAAAAACTGCCGTGAGCGAGAACAAAATGATTCCGAACATTGCTATCTCATAGCTGAAAAGCAAACCGATGATAAATATCGGAAGTGCCAGCCTTGATCCGATATTCGTGATCGGAATTATGGCACTGCGTATCTTCATTGGACCGTAATTTTCCGCATACTGAACGGCGTGTCCCGCCTCGTGCGCCGCAACTCCGACTGCGGCAATGCCCGTTGAGCCGTAAACCGACTGTGAAAGCCTTATGACATTTGTTCTTGGGTCAAAATGATCGGTGAGCTTGCCTGCAACTTGCTCGATCTTCACATTATGAAGACCGTTTTTATCAAGAATGAGCCTTGCGGCATCCGCCCCCGTCATGGAGCATCTTGTTCCGATCTTATTGTACTTTGTAAATGCGCTGTTCACCATTCCCTGTGCAATAAGAGCAAATATCATTGCGGGAATCAGCACAAGATAAGAATAATCAAAATAAAAATAGGGCATAGAAAAATCCTTTCAAAATTATTTAAGAAGGTCGCCTATGGCAATTTTTCTGCCTCTTATAAAGTCACTTGCATCCATTCTTCCCTTCCCCTCGGGAAGCACACGGAGAAGCTCGATCGCTCCCTCTCCGCATTTTACCGTAATGCCGCCGTCAAGAGAGATGACTTCACCCGGAACCGAACCGCCTTCAAGTGTTGAAGCCCTTGCTTTCAGCACCTTCAGAAGTTTTCCGTCGGAGGTATGGGTAAAGGAAAGAGGAATTGGTGAGAGCCCTCTTATAAGGTCATGAACCTTTTTTGCGCTTTTACTGAAATCAATGAGACAATCAGCCTTTTCGATCTTTGCGGCATACGTCATTTCAAGCTCATTCTGCTTTTCTCTGGGAGCTTTACCGTCTTTTATGTCTTTTACTGTTTTGAGAAGAAGGGATGCACCGAGAGAAGCAAGACCGTCATGGATATCCTCAAAATCGTGGTCCTCTTCAATGACAAATTCTTCCTTATATATCATATCGCCCGTATCAAGCCCCGCATCCATATACATTGTGGTAATGCCCGTAACCTTTTCACCGTCAATAATTGCTCTTTGCATGGGTGCTGCACCCCTGTATTTTGGAAGAAGCGAGCCGTGAACATTGATGCAACCAAATTTTGGGTATTTTATCACATTTTCGGGCAGTATCTTTCCAAAAGCAACAACTATTATCATATCGGGATCTATCTCATGGAGAAGCGCATCAAAATCCTCGTCTCGCAAGGTTTTGGGCTGATATACTGGAATTTTTTTATTCATTGCATAGACCTTAACCGGGGGTGGGGTCAGTTCATATCCCCTGCCCTTTGGCTTATCCGTCTGAGTTACAACTCCAACTACATTTTCGCCGCTCTCGCAAAGTAATTTTAGCGATGCCAAGGCAAAATCGGGAGTTCCCATAAATAAAATCTTCATAAATCTTCCTTATTCTTCGAATCAATCGTACATTTCGAGAGCGTTGTCGATATAAAGCTTGCCGTCAAGGTGGTCAAGCTCGTGGCAGAAGGCTCTGGCAAGAAGTCCGCTTCCGCTGATATCAAATTCCTCGCCTTTTCTGTTAAGCGCTCTGACGGTTACATGCATAGGACGGCGGGTCTTTCCGCTTCTTCCCGGCACGGAAAGACATCCCTCCGTTTCCTCTTGAGTACCCGCAGTTGCAATTATTCTGGGATTGATAAGCTCGATTATATTTCCCTCCTCGACCTCAATTACGACAACACGGCGAAGAATTCCAACCTGCGGTGCGGCAAGTCCAACACCTTCTGCCTCGTGCATTGTGTCTATCATATCGTCAAGAAGAGTGCATATTCTGGGAGTTATGGTCTCAACGGGACGGCAGACCTTGCGAAGTGTCTCGTCACCTATTTTAAGTATGTTTAGCTTTGCCATTTATAATTCTTCCTTTTCTTAATTTAACTGTAATGTTTTTTCTCAGAAGTGCCGTAAGATTAAATTTTGCTCCCGCAGCTTTTCCGAAAGACCGCAGTTAGGTTATACCGTTGGTATATTTTTTATATATCGTCCATCATAGTGCTGATGGGTTAAAATCTATTGCAAGGTAAGGTTTTCTGCCGTATTTTGAGCGTCCTCTTGCACTCTCGCCCGAGAAAAGACGAAGAACAGAGGCAAAAAGCTCACGACTTCTTTTATTGAGTCGGCATTTTATCACAAGTCTCATTCTGCATCTGCCGTCCACCTTATAAATAGGAGCTTCAAAAGGTCCGAAAACAACCGTTTTAACATCGGAAAAATCTCCGCCGTCACACGTAAGTGCTTTAAATTCCTCACAAAGCTTACGCACCGCCATAAAAAGCTCTCTCTCATCCTCCGAGCTTACCGTCATCAGCACGATATCGCAAAAAGGCGGAAAAACAAGGAGCTTACGAAGCTTTATCTCCCTCTCGTAAAAGGATTCATAGTCCTGTTCACAGGCAAGTTTTATAACATCGTGGTCGGGATTGCAGGTCTGAATTATCGCCCTTCCCTTCTCCGAGGCTCTTCCCGCTCTGCCTATGACCTGAGTAAGAAGCGCAAAGGTGCGTTCATTGGCTCTGTAATCGTCAAGATAAAGGGATGAATCGGCAAGAAGAACACCCACGAGGGTAACTGCGGGGAAATCATGCCCCTTTGTCACCATCTGTGTTCCGAGAAGGATATCAGCCTCTCTTGCTCTGAAAGCTCCGAGAAGCTTATCATATGAAAATTTCGCCGCAGTGGTATCGGTATCCATACGCAAAACTCTTGCACCCGAAACAAGAAGCGATATCTCCTGCTCTACTCTCTGTGTTCCGTATCCCATATGCGCCAGCTTATCAGAGCCGCATTTGGGGCATTTTTCGGGAAGTGCGGATTTGTGTCCGCAAAGATGACAGGCAAGATAGCCCTCATCATATGTTCCTCTTTTCGTATGATATGTCATGGAAACGCTGCAATTCGGACAGGACAGTGCCTCTCCGCATTTTCTGCAGCTTACAAAGGTATTATATCCTCTGCGATTCAGGAAAAGTATCGACTGCTCTCCATCGCTATGAGTCTTGCAAAGCTCCTCTGTAAGATATGCTCCCAGAGGTGAAAGATTTCCCCCCTGAGCCTCGTCTCTCATATCCGCAATAGTAACAGATGGCAGCTTTGCTCCGCCGTATCTGTTTTTCAGCTTGATAAGAGTATAGCTTCCCTCCACAGCCTTCTTATAACTTTCAAGAGAAGGCGTTGCCGAAGCAAGAAGCATAAGTGCCTTTTCTGTTGCACAGCGGTATCTTGCAATATCCCTTGCATGATATTTGGGATCTTGGTCGGATTTATATGTCTGCTCCTGCTCCTCGTCGATTATGATAAGTCCAAGGTTACGAACAGGCGCAAAAACCGCACTCCGAGTTCCGATAACTACCCTTGCGTCCCCTCCGAGGGCACGCAGGTATGCATCATATCTCTCCCCCGAGGAAAGTGCCGAATGAACAACGGCGCAAATATTCCCGTATCTTTTTTTGAAGATACCGATAGTCTGCGGAGTAAGTGATATTTCAGGCAAAAGCAAAATGACTCCCTTGCCTTTTTCCAGCATCCTGTCAATTATGGCAGTCATAACACTGGTCTTTCCGCTTCCCGTTACACCGTGAAGAAGCGCCGCCTTAGCTTCACCGCTGTCCGCAAGCTCCGAGAGCTTGTTATATGCCTCCCGTTGCTCGTCATTCAGAATTATCTCCTCTGCGTCCTCGGTTGCGAGCGACATATAAGGGTCTCTGAAAACTACTTCCTTTTTCTCTAAAAAGACGCCCTTTTCGCAAAGAGCCTTAAGATTTGCCTTTGTCACTCCGAGTGAAAAAAACTCGTTATCCGAGAGAACGCCCTCAGAAGCAAGAATTGCCGAAATGGCATCAAGCTGTCCCTTTGCACTTATGCGACAAAATGCACCTTTTTCACGCTTTAGTATCTTCTCCGCCTCTGAAAAAGATATCTCAAGAGTATATTTGCTTGCGGTCTGCTTCTTTGAGCCGCAACGCAAAGTCTTTTCTCTCGTGATATATCCACCTTGAAGCAACTTTTCGGCGCAATCTTTTGCTCCGATCCCGAATTTTTCCTTAAGAGAGCTCTCTGAGACTACCTTTTTCTCCTTTATATATTCGAGAACTCTCAGAACAAGCTCGTTTTTGCTTTTTGGTGTACCCTCCTTATCGGTAGGGCGAAAATATTCCACAAGTCGGGAAAATGCGGCAGAAGGAATCATAGAATGAACTGCCTCTCCCATGGTGCAAAGAGTCTGCTCCCGCATATAAAAGGCAAGTCCCATTCTTTTTTCATCAAGAAAAAGTTCCTCGGAGCATACCTCCATTATCGGTTTGATTCCCTTCAGCTTCGGGGACACATTTTCCTTAAGAGTCGTAACAAGAGCAAGAGTTCTTCTGTTTCCGCCGCCAAATGGGACGGTTACGAAGCTCCCAACTTTTATATTTACCCTCAGCTCTCCCGGAATATAATAGTCGAATGCGCAGTCAAGCGCAAATGGATTATCAAGTATATAAACGCTTGCATATTGCGGCATGGCGCATTCTCTCCTTAAATTATTTTCTGGGAATTACTTTATAAAAAATTATTTATCGTCTCCGTCCTCTATATCAAGGACATCGTCTTCCTCAAAAACGGTCTCATCATCCTCGTCTTCATCTGCAAAGCTCAACGCCATATTTTTTCTGGCTTCCTCTGCAAGAAGTCTGCTTTCTGCCGCAAGTCTCTCGCTTTCAGCTCTTGCTACTCTTTTTGCAGCGGCAGACGCAGGATCGAGAATAACAAAATCACCCGTGAAGAGACGGTTGATAGCACACTTAACAGCCTTTTCATCTCTGAATTCGCGCTTTATCATGGCATAAATAGCCTTATCGGCATCCTTATTGCCCTGTGCCATTTTTTCTGCTGTTTCTCTTTCCTTAACATACTCGTCCGTGATCATTCTTGCACACTTGGCCGTGGCGATGACCAGCTCATAACGATTGTACTTGCCCTTTGTAAGATCACTGATAGATGGGAAAATCATAAATATACCTCCATGCCTTTTTCAGGCTAATTTTTACTGTGTTTATTCAAAATATTTTTTTGCTGCATCCGGCGTGCGTGAAAGTCGAAGTTTTTCCGCACGGACGATGGAAATTATATCATCCGCAGTCCTCTCTGCTCCGCCGTCGTGATTATAGACCACATAATCATAGCTGTGAAGTCTTGCAAGCTCTTCACGGGTTCTATCAAGCCTTTTGAGAATTATCTCCTCGCTCTCCGTGCCTCTGCTGCGAAGTCTGCTTTCCTGAACGGAAAAGTGTGGCGGCAAAAGCATGATAAGGACCGCATCGGGATAGAGCATTTTAACATTTTCAGCCCCCTCCACCTCGATTTCGAGAATGAGGTTTTTCCCAGAAGCAAGAACTGTCTCAGCCTCCTTTTTGGGAGTGCCGTAATAATTTTCGCAGTATCTCGTATATTCAAGCATACCGCCGTTTTTTATACGTTCCTCGAATTCCTCGGTGCTTATATAATGATAATTCACACCGTTCACCTCACCGGGGCGCGGCGCTCGGGTCGTTGCCGAAACGGAATAGACAAAATCTTTGTTTTTGTCCATCAGATATTTTAGCACCGTTCCCTTTCCGCTTCCGGCAGGACCACTGACCACAAGAAGCAAGCCTTTCTCCAAAATGCTCATTCCTCTGCCTCCTCGTCCTCTCCGTCATCCGCATCACTATCGCTATCCATTCTGTTTGCGATGGTTTCCGTCTGTATTGCCGAAAGGATGACAAGCTCGCTGTCCGTTATTATAACTGCTCTAGTTCTTCTTCCGCAGGTAACATCAATAACTCTACCCTCGTCCTTTGAATCCTGAACGAGACGCTTTATCGGAGCAGAATCGGGGCTGACCAGCGCAACGATCCTCTCAAGAGCGACCATGTTTCCAAAACCTACGTTGATAAATTTCATAAAAGCGTCCCCCTTTATTCTATATTCTGTATCTGCTCGCGAACTTTTTCAAGCTCGGTCTTGACATCGACCACATAACGAGCGATATTCGAATTGTTGCATTTCGAGCCGATGGTATTTATCTCTCTGTTCATCTCCTGCATAAGAAAATCCAGCTTTCTACCAACAGGCTCCCTACTCTCCGTATATTCGTCAAAGGCATCAAAATGGGAGCGAAGGCGCACAAGCTCCTCGTCAATGGCGATCTTGTCCGCAAATATTGCACATTCTGTGAGTATCCTGCTCTCGTCAATGCTGATATTGTTATCAGCGAGCATCTTATGTATCCTCTCCTCAAGCTTCGTCTTGTAATCGGCAACGTCGCCAAGGGAAAGCTCCTCAATCTTGTTGACCGTTGCTCTAATGCCGTCTATCTTCGCACAAAGGTCGTTCTCGATATTGCCCCCCTCACGCTCTCTGGCAATGAGAAACTGCTCTATTGCATCGTCAAGCACCTTTGATATATCTGCCCAATCGCGCTCAGCATCCTCTTCTGGCTTTTTTACAACGAAGATATCTCCGTATCTCGCAAGGCTCATAACGCTGATGTCATCTCTAAGGGAAAACGTATCTCTTATACTTCTCAACGCATTCAAATATCCCTCGGCAAGAGTAAAGTCCACCGATATCTCCGCCTGAGCGCTTTCAATGACATCAACTCCGATATAGACATCGACCTTTCCGCGAGTCAGCCCCTTTGACTGAAGATAGGGCTTTATTCTCTCCTCTAGAAAAGAAAATGCTCTTGATATCTTGACCGTGCAATCCAGATATCTGCTGTTTACGCTCTTTATCTCAGCTGTGATATCCTTTCCGCCCATCGTACCTCGGGATCTCCCAAAGGCTGTCATGCTTTTCATCATAAAAAACTCCTTTTAGCCGTTTCCACGGCTTTTTTTCGGCACTTTAAATCTAAATATAAATATACATAGTATATAATACACCAAAAATGTGATTTTGTCAACTTTTTTCACAATTTGGCAATAGTTTTTTTGTACAAAAAATTCGATTTTTTTCAGTATCTTTTGAGTACAGATGACATTTTTTCGTTTTTTGGGATAAAAAATATAAACTTTTTGAAAATATTTGGCAAAACCTATTGTAAAAATCGAAAAAATAGTTTATAATAGAGTGAAAATCTATAAATTATCAACTACTAATCGGAGGATTACATTTTTATGGTAGTAGCAGGCGATTTCAAAAACGGTATTACTTTTGACAGAGACGGACAGGTTCTTCAGGTCGTTGAATTCCAGCATGTAAAGCCCGGTAAGGGTGCTGCTTTTGTTCGTACCAAGCTCAAGAACGTTATCACAGGCGCAGTTATTGAAGAGACCTTCAACCCCACTGATAAGTTCGAGAATGCTTACATCGACAGAAAGGACATGCAGTATTCTTATGACGATGGAGATCTTTATCACTTCCTCGATACAGAAACATGGGAGGAAACTCTCGTTTCCCGCGACAAGGTCGGCGATAACTTTAAGTTCGTTAAAGAAGAGATGATGTGCAAGATCATTTCCTATAAGGGCAACATTTTCGGCGTTGAGCCTCCCACATTCGTTGAGCTTGAGGTTACAGAAACAGACCCCGGCTTTGCAGGCAACACGGCAACAAACACTCTTAAGCCCGCAACTCTTGAAACGGGTGCGGTCGTTAAGGTTCCGCTCTTTATCAACATTGGCGATACACTTAAGATCGACACTCGTACAGGCGAGTATCTCTCCAGAGTTTAAGCTATAACTATCAAGGGGAAGTCCGTTTTCCGGCACTTCCCCTATATTAAAATCAAAAAACGAATATCAGAAAGGAAATTTATATCATGACACTTACCGAAAAGGCAACTTATCTTAAAGGACTTACAGAGGGTCTCGGACTTGACGCAGGAAAGCCCGAAACAAAGATCATAAATGAGCTTATAGCTCTTGTGGAGGATATGTCCCGCACAATCGCTGATCTCGAAGAGGACGTTGAGTATCTTAACGATTATATCGAAGAGGTTGACGAGGATCTGGGAACTCTTGAAGAAGATTTCTATGCAGACGAGGATGATTTCTGCGATTGCGACTGCTGTGATTGCGACTGCGACTGCGATTTTGACGACGATGAGGATGATTTCGACGAGGAGTGCTACGAGATCGAATGTCCCTCCTGTGGCGAGACTATCTGCTTTGACAGCACCATCGACCGCAATGACCTCGTTTGCCCCGCTTGCCAGGAAAAGATCGGCGGCTGATGAAATAAAAATATTCCAAAGAAAAAAGTCAAGGTGAATTTGCCTTGACTTTTTTGTGTTCTAAAAGATCTTATAGCAGCTTTATGCCGTGTTTTTCACATTTCTCCACAACATCCCGAGGCCAGAAAGAAGATTGAACCTCTCCTATATGTGCTTTTCGCAAGAAAAACATACAGATCCTCGATTGACCGATGCCGCCGCCGATGGTGTAAGGAAGCTGACCCGCAAGGAGCGCACGGTGGAAAGGCAGTGATTTTCTGACCTCGCATCCTCGCTCCTTCAACTGTCTGTCAAGAGCTTCCTCGTCAACTCTTATTCCCATTGAGGAAAGCTCAAGAGCTATATCGAGAACGGGATAATATACTATAAGGTCACCGTTAAGTGTCCAATCGTCATAGTCAGGGGCCCTGCCGTCGTGCATATTTCCAGAGCGGAGCTTGCCACCGATCTGCATAAGGAAAATTGCGCCGAATTCCTTTGAAGCTGCGTATTCTCTCTCTTTTGGAGTAAGTTCGGGATATTTGTCCTCAAGTTCTTGGGTGGTAATAAATGTAATATCTTCGGGCAGGAAACTTTCGATAAAGTTATAATCATCGACGATATAGTTTTCCGTGTGACGGATGGCAGCATAGATATTTGTAACCGCCTTTTTCAGAGTTTCAATAGTTCTCTGCTCCTTTGTTATTATCTTTTCCCAGTCCCACTGGTCAACGAAAAGCGAATGGATATTGTCCGTCTCCTCATCGCGGCGAATAGCGTTCATATCGGTGTAAAGCCCCTCGCCAACCTTGAAATCATATTGCTTCAGTGCCATTCTCTTCCATTTTGCAAGAGACTGAACAATCTCAAATCTTTCTCCCGAGAAAACCGAGAAATCAACGGGGCGTTCAACACCGCTGAGGGTATCGTTAAGACCGCTTGTGGATTCGACAAAAAGCGGTGCTGAAACACGAGTCAGATTAAGCCCGATGGCAAGATCCCGCTCAAAGAAATCCTTGACCTTTTTAATTGCAAGCTCGGTCTGTCTTACCGTAAGATGAGAGGAATACCCATTCGGGATATAAAGCTTTGACATTTAAACCACCTCTGATAAAAAAATACTTTATTATTTTACCTCTTTTTTCGCAATTTGTCAATATTCTATGTTGAAATAGCGTATATTTTATGTTAAAATATATATCGTACTATTTCGGAAAGGAGAAAAATAAGCATGAAAAGACTTACTCTCGGAATACTTGCCCATGTGGATGCGGGAAAGACCACTCTTTCCGAGGCATTGCTATTCAAAAGCGGAACAATACGCAAAGTTGGCAGAGTTGACCATAAGGATGCTTTTCTTGACACCTTCTTTCTTGAAAGAGAAAGAGGAATAACCATCTTTTCAAAACAGGCACTGCTTAATTTTTCTCCCGACTGTCAGATGACCCTGCTTGACACACCCGGACATGTGGATTTTTCGGGAGAGGCAGAGAGAACATTGCGAGTTCTTGACTATGCCATTCTCGTTATCAGTGCCTCAGAGGGTATTCAAGCGCATACATCTACCATCTGGCAGCTTCTCATGCGCTATCGTATCCCAACCTTTATTTTTATAAACAAAACGGACCTTCCCTCTCCCATCAGAGAGGTGACGATGCGTGCTTTGAAGGATCATTTTGGAGACGGATGCATTGATTTTTCGGGCGAAAACATGGCAGAGGAAATATCCCTTCTTTCGGAGGAACTCCTTGATGATTATATAGAGGGGAAGCTGACCTCCGAAAAACTCGATAAAGGCACAACGGCGCTTATTGCATCCCGCCGTCTTTTCCCTTGCTTTTTCGGATCGGCCCTAAAGCTTCAAGGTGTTGACGAGCTTTTTGAAGCCCTCGAAAAATATACACTACCGAAAAAATACTCCGAAAATTTCGGCGCAAAAGTATATAAGATAACACGAGACAAGAGCGGAAACCGCCTAACGCATATGAAGATAACAGGCGGTACTCTTTCAGCAAAAACCGTGCTGGAGCTTGGCGATGACAAAATCGAAAAGGTCGATCAGATAAGGATATATTCCGGCTCAAAATTCACCCCGTGTGAAAGAGTTGAGGCAGGTCAGATATGTGCAGTAACAGGTCTTGAATCCACTTATGCAGGGCAAGGAATAGGAATCGAAATGGAATCTCCCGAACCCGTTCTTGAGCCTGTTCTGACATACAGGATCATCCCTCCAAAGGACTGCAATGTTGCCGAACTTTATTCATTCATTCGCCGTCTCGAGGAGGAAGATCCCGAGCTTTCGTCGCTCTGGAACGAAAGACTCGGTGAAATACACATCAAGGTCATGGGCGAGGTCCGGCTTGAGGTGCTGAAGCGAGTCATTCTTGACAGATATGGAATCGAAGTCGATTTTGACGAAGGAGATATAGTTTATAAGGAAACTATTGAAGGAGCAGCCTTTGGTGTCGGTCATTTTGAGCCTTTGCGTCACTATGCGGAGGTTCATTTGATGCTTGAAGGCACGGGTGAAGGCAGCGGTCTCAGCTTTGACACTCTTTGCAGCGAAAATCTCCTTGAAAAGAATTGGCAAAGGCTTATTATGACCCATCTTGGTGAAAAACAGCACTTGGGAGTGCTCACAGGGTCTCCTATCACAGATATGAGAATAACTCTCATGGCAGGAAAAGCCCATAAAAAGCACACCGAGGGCGGAGATTTCAGACAGGCGACTTACCGTGCTGTCCGTCAGGGACTTATGAGGGCAAAAAGCGTACTTCTTGAGCCTTATTACGATTTCAGACTTACAGTTCCCGAGGAAAATATCGGACGTGCCATTTCGGATATCGGACTTATGAGCGGAAGCTTTTCGCCTCCCGAGGTAAAGAGCGAGGGATATATGCTTCTAGTTGGCTCTGCGCCCGTAAGAAAAATGAGGAGCTATGCAAAGGATGTCAGTGCCTATACCAAGGGAAAAGGACGCTTGACTATAAATTTCGGCGGCTATAAAAAATGCTGCCATCCGGAAAACGTCATCAGCGAAATAGGCTATGATGCACAGCGAGATCCGGAAAACAGTGCGGATTCGGTATTTTGCTCGGCGGGAACGGGCTTCCTCGTGAAATGGGACGAGGTTGAATCCCATATGCATATCGAGGATTTTTATAGGAACACTCAGAATGACTCGAAGGATGATTCTTCAATCGCCATTGGCGGCGGCAATATAAAAGTCAAAAGCGAACTTTCCTATGAGGAAAATCTCATTATGGATAAGGAGCTTAAAGCCATTTTTGAGCGCACCTTCGGCCCAATAAAAAAGAGGACCTTGCCTCCGGAGAGGATCCTGCGAGATTATGACAAACCAAAGGCTCAGAAGACGAAAAAAACCAAGGCGTATCTTCCCGAATATCTTCTTGTTGACGGTTATAATATAATTTTTGCATGGGATGAGCTTAAAAGGATCGCAGAGGACAATCTCAATCTTGCGCGAAAACTACTCACCGACATCCTCTGCAATTATCAGGGATATCGTGACTGCGGAGTTATACTGGTTTTCGATGCATATAAGGTTGCAGGCGGGCGCGGCTCTGTCGAAAAGTACGGAGGAATCCATGTGGTATATACCAAGGAAGCAGAAACTGCAGATGCCTATATCGAACGAGTCACTCTTGAAATGGCGAAAAAATACAGAGTGAGGGTTGCAACTTCTGATAATCTTGAGCAGATGATAGTCCTCGGGCACGGAGCGGAGAGAATACCCGCAAGGATATTCTATGAGGAGGTCTGCCAAGTGCGGAAAGAAATTGACGAGGAGCTAAGTAAATTCAAAAAACCAAACATATAAGAATTTTGTTGAAATATAGTGTTTTGACGCTTTTTCATGTCTTTTTTGTTGGAAAAATTCATTGAAATCTCATTTCAGCGTGCTATAATATATAGAATCTTTGATCATAAGTAGACATAGATCTTGAATAATTTTTATCTGAAGCCAAAGTTCTTTTCTGTAATTAAAAACTATTCGGGAAAGCAATTCGTTTCCGATGTCATAGCGGGGATTATAGTTGCAATAATTGCCCTTCCTCTTTCAATCGCCCTTGCACTTGCATCCGGAGTTGCTCTTGACGACGAAGATATAAAATATCTCATTCTTCACTTGGGTGCAGTAAATTCCCTTGACTCAACGGCAATGAATGCCGTTGAAGCACTATATGATAAACGTAAGGATAAGAACATCGAGCTTCTTCTTGCCCATGTGGAAAAACACCCTCTTGCTGTAATGAAAAAATACGGATTTTTTCGATGCTGTGGAAGAAGAAAGTTATTTCGAACATATTTTAATAAAAAAAACAGATTTCGCATTGAAATCTGTTTTTTTGGTGGGGCATCAGGGACTCGAACCCCGGACCGACCGGTTATGAGCCGGTAGCTCTAACCAACTGAGCTAATGCCCCCTATTCAGTTGAACAAGAGATATTATACAACAAGTTCATCCATTTGTCAAGTATTATTTGAAAAAATCTGAAAAAAGGCAAAAAAAGTATTCGACAGATGGGTATGGGGACTCTTTTTGGTAAATAATTATGTTAATATCTATACCAAAGGAGAATAAAAATGGCTGAAAATGAAAAAAAGACGGAACAAAATTCCTCTCAGAACGAAAACAATTCCCCACTGGGGGAAAATTTTGAGGGAATAATCAAAAGCGGAAGCGTGGTTACCAAAAACTCTTGCGAGACCATTCATTGTCTTTCCATTATCGGGCAGATCGAGGGGCATTACCTTCTTGGCGAAAGCCAAAAGGCAACAAAATATGAGCATGTGATCCCGCTTCTCGTTGCCATTGAGGAAAGCGAGGAGATAGAAGGACTTCTCATTGTACTGAACACTATGGGAGGAGATGTTGAGGCAGGACTTGCTATTGCTGAGATGATAGCCTCTATGTCAAAGCCGACAGTTTCTATCGTTCTCGGCGGCGGACATTCCATCGGAGTTCCTCTTGCCGTTGCCGCAAAGCGATCATTTATCGTTCCCTCTGCCACCATGACTATCCATCCTGTGAGAATAAACGGACTTGTTATAGGAGTTCCCCAGACCTTCAGATATTTTGAGGATATGCAAAAAAGGATCATTAAATTTATAACCGATCATTCAAGAGTTGCCCCAGAAAAAATAAGAGAGCTTATGATGCGTCCCGATGAAATGGCGACAGACGTTGGTTCGATAGTCGACGGAAACGAGGCGGTCGAGCTTGGAATAATCGACAAGGTAGGAGGTCTTTCGGACGCTTTGGATGAGCTGAGAAAATTGATTAAGAATAATTCTTGATTTTTTTCAAAATCTCTTGACAAATAAAAAAAAAGTGGTATAATAATATCAGAGTTAAGAATCATTCCTAAAAAGTGAGGTCAAATATGACTAAACAAAAAAAGCTTATACTCGATATTATAAACCGATCGCAATCACATCCAAGTGCCGATGAAATATACCATGAAGCAAAGCTCATAATGCCGAGAATAGCCCTCGGAACGGTTTACAGAAATCTTGGACTTTTGACAAAGGAGAGCGAGATACGCAAACTTGTCTCTGAAAATGCACCCGATCGGTACGATCGAGTTGCCCCTCTCCACGACCATATGGTTTGCACTGAGTGTGGCTCAATAATTGATACCGACATCGGCTCTCTCCGGGATGTCATTGAGAACAGCATCGGAAAAAAAATAGTCGGCTATGAGCTGATGGTGAAACACGTTTGTAATTGCTGTAAAGGCAAACAAAAATAAATTTTATTTTCGAAAGGATTAAGAATTATGGAACTTAAGGGATCAAGAACAGAAGCTAATCTTATGGCTGCATTTGCAGGCGAATCGCAGGCAAGAAACAAGTACACATATTATGCTTCCAAGGCAAGAAAGGAAGGCTACGAGCAGATCGCAGCTATCTTTGAGGAGACAGCTCACAATGAAAAGGAGCACGCAAAGCTTTGGTTCAAGCTTCTCCACGACGGCGATATTCCCACAACATCAGAGAATCTTAAGGATGCTGCTGCAGGAGAGAACTATGAATGGACGGATATGTATGCTGAATTTGCAAGAGTTGCAGAGGAAGAGGGCTTCAAAAGAATCGCATATCTCTTCAAGGCAGTTGGCGATATCGAGAAGGAACACGAGGAGAGATACCTTAAGCTTCTCTCAAACGTTGAGGGAGGACTTGTATTCTCAAAGGATGGCGATGCTATTTGGAAGTGCAGAAACTGCGGTCATATCGTAGTTGGTAAGGCAGCACCCGAGCTTTGCCCCGTTTGCGCTCATCCTAAGTCCTTCTTTGAGCTCAAGGCTGAAAACTATTGATAAAAAACCGTATCCGTTGTAGTACGAAAGACATTAAAAATTGAGAAAATCCGCCGATTTTCGGCGGATTTTCTCATTACAAAAGTCAAAATATGATCTTTGAACTATTTTTATCCCAAAAAATATAGAGGAAGAGAATTGAACGCATTTGCGATCTACATAAATTTAACAGGCTTTTCCACATACGTGTCAAGAGGAAACAGCTCAAGTATCGCTTTAAGAAAATTTGGAACGACTTATCCATCACATCTGATAACGATGGCGTACTTATCCATCGAATCACATTTTCAATATAAAAAAATTCACTTTGACTCTATTGACAAAAAATAGGAAATATGTTAATATTACCTGACGGAAGGAGAGGAAAATATGGTTTATAACAGAACAATGACGGCAACGGCCTATCTCTATAATGAAAAAAGTAAAAAAATCCTGCTCCACAAACATAAAAAATTCTGTCAGCTTTATCCTCTTGGCGGGCATATTGAGCCACATGAGCTACCTCACGAGGCTGTTTTGCGCGAGATTTACGAAGAATCGGGAATAAGTGCCATTCTCGCTGATGAAAATGGCAAAAAAATAAAAAAGGCAGATGTTTTTTTCCTTCCTACGCCATCTTTTCTACTCCACGAAAATATCCAAAATCCCATTCAAAATTTAGATTTCGTTTACATTGCCTTTTTCCCCGAAAATTTTGACGAATCCACCCCATTAGTTCCTCTTTCGGGCGAGAGTAAAGAGTTCTATTTTGTTAGTCAAAAAGAGGTATCGGATGGTAAGATAGTGCGAAATGAAAAAGATATCCCCATACCCGACCATATCAAAAAAACGGCAGAACTCGTTTTTAAAAAGCTTTTATAATGGCCGAGGATGTCATATGTAAGTCAACCATATTTTAAAAGCATTATCTAAGCAAAAATGACCGCTTCATGTTTCAAGTGAAGCGGTCATTTTTTATTCATTCATTTCAAAGAAGTATTTATCCCTGTGTGCTCTGACGCTCTGCACGAGTCCGATTATTATATACATCGAAAGCATTGAAGATCCCCCATAGCTCATAAATGGCAGTGTTATTCCCACAACGGGAAGAAACGCCATGCACATTCCCAGATTTTCAAGGGTCTGAACTATAACTATCGCCGCCGCACCTATGCAGATATATGCTCCCATAAGACATCTTGCCTGCCTTGCGATCATCAATATCCGCACTGCCATAACGGTAAGCGTGATAATAAGTATAGCACCGCCCACAAATCCGAATTTTTCACAGAAGGAAGCAAAGATAAAGTCGGTGTGGGAGGCAAAAAGCCTTTCATAATATGAGCCACCATTTATTCCTTGTCCCCACATTCCGCCGTTTGCGATGGCCTGACGGCTGATGAGGGGTTGCATCCCCTTATCAAGAGGGTCAAGCTCGGGATTGAAGCCTACAAGAATCCTTTTTTGTTGATATTCATGAAGATGAGGCCAGATATAAGGAAAACCCACTAACGCAGCCGCCCCGACGCCTGCAAAAAGCCACGAGCTGAGTCCTGCACAGAAAAGCATGATAAGAGTGAAAGCCATATAAACAAGGGCAACTCCAAGATCTCCCGAAACGAGGATAAGTCCTATGATAAGTCCTGCATGGAGAGCAAGTCCCGCCAGATTTTTGACGTTATTTATCTTATCCTTAACAAATGCAAGATGCTTTGAAAAGGTCATTATGTATGCTGCCTTTACAAATTCCGATGCCTGTATTCCCACAGGACCGAATCGCAGATAACTTTTGTTTGAGCCTGCAGCAATGCCGAAAATGAGAGTTATACCAAGCAAAAGCAACGCACCAACGTAAAAGACGCCGCCGAACTTGTCGATAAATTCCTCATAATCCATCATAGTTATGGCGATCATCATGCCAATACCAAGAATCACCGAAACTATCTGAACAATATAAGCGGATTTTGAAAAATCCATCATACCACCAAGCCCGCCGCCCAAAGTCGAAAGGCTCATAGCGGTGAGAATAAGAGTGCAAACGAGGAGTACGGGGTCTATCATGCGCATTCTCTCTTTTGCCGTTATGCTGAATGATCTTACCATATGCTCCTCCTTTCCGATTTTTAAAATTTAGGGCTGTCTCAAGATAACAGCCCTAAAAAAGTTAATATCTTAATAAGCTCTTGCCCAGACTACCATATGCTTGGCGGGTTTTCCGCAGCAGACGCAAACGTCCTCTATCTGCTCCTGCTCGAGAGGTATGCAGCGTGAACCGATGCCGGTCTTTTCCTTAACACCGTCCTCACACTCCTCGTCTCCGCACCACATTGCCTTGACAAATCCGTCGCCGTTTTTAAGAGCCTCATTTATCTCATCAATGGTCTTGCAGGAATATGTTCTTCTCTCTCTGTTTGCCAGAGCCTTCTCGAACATTCCGTCTCTTACCTCGGCAAGCTTTTCTGCAACTGTTTCGCTGAGATTTTCAAGGCTAACAAAAGACTTTTCAAGATTGTGACGAGTTACTATGACGCACTGACCGTTCTCAATATCTCTGGGACCGATCTCGATGCGAAGCGGAACGCCCTTCATCTCGTATTCTGCGTACTTCCATCCAGGAGAATTATCGCTGTCGTCAAGCTTAACTCTGAAATTCTTTTTGAGTTCTTCATAAAGCTCGTTTGCCTTCTGGAGAACGCCCTCCTTATGTGCCGCAACGGGGATGATCACCACCTGTACGGGTGCAACTGCAGGGGGAAGAACGAGACCGTTGTCATCGCCGTGTGTCATAATGATACCGCCGATCATTCTGGTCGTACAACCCCAAGAGGTCTGGAAAGGATATGCAAGCGTATTTTCTTTTGTCTGATATGTGATGTCAAAAGCTCTTGCAAAGCCATCTCCGAAGAAATGAGAGGTTGCCGCTTGCAGGGACTTACCGTCATGCATAAGAGCCTCGATGGCATAAGTATCCTCTGCTCCCGCAAACTTATCCGAGGGAGTTTTTCTACCCTTGATAACGGGGATCGCAAGGTCGTTTTCGTGGAAATCAGCATAGACATTGAGCATCTGTACTGTTTCGTCAACTGCTTCGTCTCTGGTTGCGTGCATCGTGTGTCCCTCCTGCCAGAGGAACTCTCTTGAACGAAGGAAGGGTCTGGTGGTCTTTTCCCATCTTACAACCGAACACCACTGGTTATAAAGCTTGGGAAGATCTCTGTATGAGCGAATTATATTTGCATAATGCTCACAGAAAAGAGTCTCGGAGGTAGGACGGACGCACATACGCTCTGTGAGCTTTTCACTTCCGCCGTGAGTTACCCAAGCGACCTCGGGAGCAAACCCGGCAACGTGATCCTTCTCTTTCTGGAGAAGAGACTCGGGGATAAACATAGGCATATATACGTTTTCGTGACCCAGCTCCTTGAAGCGTGTGTCAAGGATGCGCTGGATATTTTCCCAAATAGCGTAACCGTAGGGACGGATTATCATACATCCCTTTACACTTGAATAATCAATAAGGTCTGCCTTTTTGCAGATATCTGTGTACCACTGAGCAAAATCGACGTCCATCGCCGTTATCTGCTCAACCATTTTCTTGTCGTTTGCCATGTTTCTCCTTTTTCCTTACATATAAGCATTTAAAAATCAATTTTATAGTTTATTATATAACAAAAACCCAAAAATGTCAAGAGGAGAAGCGTTTTTAGCCTCATCTGAAATAAAGTTGTCATAAATTTGATTGACAAAAGCTAAAATATGATTTATAATATAGTAAAACCAATGAAGGTAGGTAAATACAAATGACAGACCATAGAAAAGATATTCCCGAAAAATACAAATGGGATCTTACGGCGATCTATTCGGACATGGCAGCTTTTGATGCCGATTTTGAAAAGGCATCCGCTCTTGTAAAGGAATTTCCACGGCACGCAGAAACGATGACGAAGAGTGCAGAGGGGCTTTATAATATGCTCTGCGATAAAACAGAGCTTGAAAGAATTATTGAAAAGCTCTTCACCTATGCCCATCTTTGCTCAGATCTAGATCTCTCGGATAATTTCTATCTTGCGCTTATGGGCAAAATGCAGAATCTTGCCTGTGAAGCAGGCTCGGCCTCCTTCTTCGTTTCCCCTTCCCTCCTCCGCATTGATGAAAAGACCACCGAAAAATGGTTCAAGGAATTTCCGAAACTTGAGGAATACCGAAGAACCATCGTCCTTGAGCAGAGATACCGCCCACACACCCTTTCGGATGAAAATGAAAAGCTTCTTGCCGATCTTCAGATGGGAATGGGCTCTCATTCGAATATCAGAACCATCTTTGCAAATGCGGATATGACCTTTGGCAAGATCAGAGACGAGCAGAAAAAGCTGGTTGAGCTTACCGAGTCCACATATGTTCTCCGCCTTATGAGCGAGGACAGAAATGTCCGTCGTGCGGCATTCAAGAAGCTTTATGAGACGTATGATAAATACGGAAATACCCTTTCCGCACTCATCAACGCTTACGTTCGGGAGCGCACTACCGTTTCAAAGGTTCGTATGTTCAGCGACAGCCTTACCGCTTCTGTATTCAATGACGAGGTGACACCCGCCATATATAATAATCTTATCAACGCCGTATCGGCAGGACTTGAACCTCTCTTTGAATATTATGACGTTAAGCGCAAGGTACTGGGACTTTCCAAGCTCCATATGTATGATGTTTATACCCCCCTTATCTCCTCCTGCACTAAGGAATACAGCTTTGAGGAAGCAACAGAGGAGGTTCTAAAAACAGTCGAGATCTTCGGTTCCGAATACCATGATACACTTGAAAAGGGTATCAAAGATCAGAGATGGGTAGATGTTTACCCCAGCAAGGGCAAGCGGGGCGGCGCATACAGCTCCGGTTGCTATGATACAGCTCCCTATATGCTCCTTAACTACACAGGCAAGCTCGATGACGTTTCCACCTTTGCTCATGAGGCAGGTCACTCCATGCACTCATGGTATTCAAAGAAGGATAACACTCATCAGGAGGCACAGTATACCATTTTCGTTGCCGAGGTTGCTTCAACTGTAAACGAGCTGCTCTTTGCCCACAGAAAACTGCGCGAATCCAACAGCGATGAGGAAAAGCTCTCCATTCTCAATCAAATAATGGAGACATACAAGGGTACACTCTATCGCCAGACTATGTTTGCTGAATTTGAAAAGACCATGCATGAGCTTTGCGAGAGCGGCGCAACTCTTACAAAGGAGCTGCTTTGCGAGAAATACTATGCTCTCATCAAAAAATATTTCGGAGATCATGTAGTTGCTGATAAGGAAATAGCTCTTGAATGGATGAGAATACCGCATTTCTATCGCTGGTTCTATGTTTATAAATATGCCACCTGTATCTCTGCGGCTTCCTCCATCGTTCGCCGCATAGAGACCGAGGGCGAAGCTTATATCGGAAGCTATCTTAAATTCCTTGGCTGCGGCGGCAGAATAAGCCCTCTTGAGAGCCTTAAGGTTGCGGGAATTGATTTGACAAAATCCGAGGTCATCGAGGATGCTATTGCAGATTTTTCAGAAACGGTTAAAATGTTCAAGGAGCTTTACAATAAACAGAAATAAAGTAAAAACTTCTTTACCAAAATAAAAAACGGGGCTGAGCCAAAAACGATTTGACTCAGCCTCGTTTTTATTAAAGTTTTATCAGATTGGCATCTGTCATGGATGCTTCTCTTGTATGGCAAGTAAAAAGCAGGATTTGATTGCCTTTGTCGTTATAATTTTTGATCATCTCCAACAAATTTTTTGCTCTGCCGTCATCTATCTGCGAAAGCACCTCGTCAAGCAGAAGCGGAGGAGTCTCATCTTTATAAAGGATCTCGATAAGAGCAAATCTGAGAGAAATATATGCCACATCCTTCGTACCCGCACTCAGCGACTCTATGCCACGAGTAGTGCCGGATGCATTTACGGTAAGAGAAAAATCTGCAGTGATGCCAAGCTCACTGTATTTCCCACTCGTAAGAGTCCCCATAAGCTCGCCTGCGCTGCGGTGAAGTCTTGGTGTTACATTCTTTTTCATATTTTCCGAGGCTTCGCTTATGCACTCGCTTGCAAGACTTAGAGCATCATATAGAAACGTCTCCTCATCAAGCTGCTTTTCGATGCTTCTCAGCTGTGCCTCGCATCTAAGCGGATTCTCTGCCGCAGCTCTAATACCCACAAGCTCACGGTCAAGCCTGTTTTTTCTGCTTTCATTGCTTTCAAGCTTCGATCTTTCAAATTCAAGATCGCGACGAAGCACGGTTATATTTATATGCTTTAGTGCTTCCTTTGCATCGGGTGTGAGCAGTCCCATCATAGCCTTCTCATCAATCTGCTCGGCATCTTCAAGTCTGTCCTCATAAAGAACCTTGTATTTTTCAAGCTCACGGCAAAGCTCGTCAAGCTCACGGCATATCTCCTCGCCGCCTTCAATAGCTTCCTTTACCGCCTCGGTCATGTCACAGCCCTCAGTGCTTTTTCCCACCTTTTCCAAAAGGGAGTTTAATGCAAGTGTGCATGTTGCAAGTCTTTCACTTGACTTTTCATACTCCGTTTCGGCACGTCTTATATCCTCGATGCTTTTATTTTTGTTACGGTTTTTTTCGATATACCCCACAAGGGCAGCATAAAATTCTTGCTCCGAAATATTACCGTCAAAGCCGTATTCGTCACTTATCGCCAAAGCGTCGTTTCTTCTTCTTGAGTAACACAAGAAGAAAATAATGCTGAGTATCAGAGTTATTAAAGCAAGTGCAGCTCCGCCGATTGCAACCTCACTTGTCAAAATGGCAGCGGGGATAAAATCAAGTACGTTTTTCATAAAATAAGCCGTCGAAACAAGTGCCGATGCTATGGTAGTACAGAGCATAATTACGGCAAAAGCACGATTCTTCTTCGCCTTTCTTTTTGCCGTACCGTATCCTGCGGTAATTACCGCCGCACCGCCCATCTCCTGTGTTTTTTCAGCATAAAGGTCTCCCTTTGAATCGGGAATACGACGCTTTTTCGCCTCATTCAATGCCAAAAGCAATTCGCTTTGGTCTGCAAATGCATTTTCGTAGTCCTTATGGGCAAGGGCAAGTGCCTGACGGTACTCTGCTCCCGGCACAAATCCACAGAAGCATTTTTTTGCCTTCAGTGCCTCTATCTCTCCCTCGATCTTTTCGATCCTCGTCTTGGTGCTCCTTATAAAATCAAGCTTTATAAGTGCCTGATTTGCCTCGTATGCATCATTTAAGAAGCTGAGTTCTCGAACCTTCTCACGGCTTTCGGTATAAATTTTTGTTGCCTTTTCGTAGGACGCTTCATACTCCATTATGAGAGAAGCACGTTCCTTTGCAGTTCTCAGCTTTGCCGCAAGCTCGTCTCTCTTGGCAGAGAGTGCGGGAATGGAGCCGCCCGTGCCTTTTTTAAGCATAAGTTTCTTGCGAAGAGCGTCGATTTTTGCAATGCTCTTCGCAGAATCAACATTTTCATCGGCAGAGAGCAGAAGATTCTGAATAGCTCCGCCGATTTCACCTGAATCAATGCTCGTACAGCCAAGCTGCTTTACGCAAGCGGTGCTTTCAAATAGCGCAAGAGGAACTCCCAAGAAAAGCTCCCCCGGAACCTCGCCCTTATGTACTGTGCTTCCATCCGAGAGGTCGATTATATTCAGCTTGTCGCCCTTAACTCCCTCTCTTGCGCTTCTCTCGATGCGGTATTCGCCAAAGCGTACCGCCACCGTCATGCTTCCCGCCGCAATTCCGTTCTCCCACGAAAAGCTTTTTCCTCTTTCCTCTACGGCCTCGCTTCCCTTTCCTTTGGAAATTCCGTAAAGAATGAATTTTATAAATGAGAGAATGGTGCTTTTCCCCGATTCATTCTCTCCCTCGATTATGTTAAGCCCCTCGCGAAAGCTGAAGGAACGCTCCTTAATTGAGGCGAACTCGATAATATTTATCTCTTTTATAAGCATCAGTCAACCTCCTCGCCATTCTCATCCTTTGGCAAAAAAACAGTCAGATCTCCGCCGTCAAGAGAGGCAAGACCTATTCTGAGTGCCATTGCCGCAAGGCTTCTTTCCCTCATATTGGGAGAATTAAGTCTCTCTTCAAGCGTTCTGTATAATTCGCCGCGAAGCGTCATGTCCTTGGAAAGAGACTTTGCATCTGCAAGTGGCAGAGTATTATCCTTTATCTCAAAATAATCCACAAGAGAAGCACATCTCTTCTTTATATATGAGAGATTTGGCAAAAAATCAAGAGGGAGAAATCCCTCAAGGATAACTCTAAGCGAATTATTTTCTCCATAATGGAGATTATCTATCTCTCTTTCAATAAGAGAAGCAATATAATCGTCGCCGAGAAGGTCGGTAACGTTTATAGGGAGAATTTCAAAGGAATAATCGGAAAATGAAAGTCTTTCGTATTTTATTTCCTTTTTCTCTCCTGTTTCAAAGATAGAAACCGAGATAGCACTACCCTTGCCTATCTCGTCAAATCCGCGTCCCTCGGCAAAACCGCTATATGCGGCGGTAAGACGGGGGGAGCAATATACTCGGGGAGATTTATGTATATGGGCAAGTGCCGCATAATCAAAGCCAGAGGCTTCCATATCTCCATATGACATGGGGGCATAGTTTGAAAGAGGCACTCCGACCTCACTGTGAGCACAAAGTATCTTGATCTTATCGCTATCTGCAAAAAAGCCCTCAAGAGGATTTTCTCTGTGACTTGCAGATGTAAAGGCATATCCGTAAACCACCGCACCAAGCTCTTCAAATTCAAATTTTCCAAGCTTCTCATCACTGAAAACATAAACGTTTTCGGGAAGAGAACCCGCGGCATAAAAGCTTCCCTTTTCATAAGGATCATGATTGCCGGGGGAGATGACGACGGGACAAGGAAGTGAAGAAAGCTCCGCTCTTATCATTTCGGCACTCTCCTCGCAGAGAAATCCCGTATCATAAAGGTCTCCGGGGATAAGCATAAGATCATATCCTTTTTCTCTGACAAATTGCATCATTTTCTTGAAAAGCGCACGAAGACGCTTCCTACCGTTTTCACTACGCAAAATATCGCCCCCGCTGAAGGGACTGTCAAGATGCAGATCTCCTGTTTGGAAAATTTTTATCATAAAATCACTCCAAAATATATTTATCATTTTAATTATACCACGATAACACCCCGTATTCAAGTCTTTTATCGCTTTTCCTCATATTTTTTCACCTTTCTCCACTATATCCGATTTTGCATAGAGACTTTGTTTATTTGGATACTTACATTGATATGGAAATACTATATATAAAGCAGGGGATCGCCCCACAGATCTCAGCGGTTTTATATATGATGCGACAGGCGCACTCACGCTTGACCACTAAGGCTTAAAAAAGCTTTAGCAAAAATCTCGACCTGCACTCGTATTTGCGAACCACCAAATCCCTATCCGTTATTTTTATATTCTATTAACGAAGTGTAAATTATCTGCCTTTATTATTGACAACCATCGCTTTATATGATATCATTTTGATATCAGAGTCGGCAAACACCGAAAAACTATTTTTAAGGAGAAAAAAATGGATAAGATAATGGAGTTTCTGCCCCTTTTAATTCCAATAATTATAGCGCAATTTGCCCTTTTCGGCTACACACTTTATCACATTTTAACGCATAAAAATTTCAAAATAGGAAATAGAACTCTTTGGCTGATAATAACGATAGTGCTGATGAATTTTGTCGGTCCTATTCTTTATTTCATTTTCGGAAAAGATGACTCATAATATGGAAATTTTAAGGATAAATAATATAAAAAAGAGTTTTGGTGATAAGGATGTTCTCATGGGGCTGGACCTTTCCATCCCCGAGCACAGTATTTTCGGCTTCGTTGGCAGAAACGGTGCGGGAAAAACAACCGCAATGAAGGCTATTCTGGGGCTTCTCCGTATTGACGACGGAGAAATATACGTGTGCGGTAAAAAGGTTGCTTACGGCGAAACAAAGACTAACCGCAATATCGGATATCTGCCCGATGTGCCGGAATTTTATCCTTTTATGTATGCCCGTGAATATCTGACGCTCTGTGGCAAGATACTTGGCATGAAAAAGGAAGAAATATCGGAGAGGACTGAGGAGCTTCTTTCGCTGGTTGGACTTTCGGAGGAAAAGCATCGCATAAAGGGGTTTTCAAGGGGAATGAAGCAAAGACTTGGTATTGCTCAGGCACTTCTCTGCAATCCCAAGCTCCTCATCTGCGATGAGCCAACAAGTGCCCTTGACCCCATAGGCAGAAAGGAGATCCTTGACATTCTTCTTTCGGTAAGAGATAGAACAACGGTTATTTTTTCCAGCCATATTTTGTCGGATATTGAGCGCATCTGCACCGAGGTCGCACTTCTTCATAACGGAAAAATACAAATTCAAGGCACGGTGGAGGAACTCAAGCGCGCTCATGGTATTTCAGAAAAATTTTGTGCAGAAATGCTTGATACCGAGAGCATGGAAAAGCTGAAAAAGGCCTTTCCGAGTGACTGCACGGAAGAAAATGACCGCCTGATTTTTTCAGTCGGTGAAGAAAAAATGTCAAAAGTCCTTGATTTCATAAGCCAAAGTCGGCTCCCTCTGCGTAAGATCGAGCGCATAGAGCCGTCCCTTGAATCTCTATTTGCGGAGGTGGCGAAAAAATGAGGTCATTCATTTCTTTTTTTAGAAAAGAACTTCTTGAGAGCATGAGAAACGGAAATTTGTTGATACTCGGCATACTGTTTTTTGCCTTCGGAATAATGAATCCTGCCGTTGCAAAGCTGACTCCTTTTCTTATGGAAATGCTCTCTGAGGAGCTTTCGGCAAGCGGAATGGCGATAAATGAGGTTACGGTTGATGCACTGACCTCATGGACGCAGTTTTTCAAGAATATTCCCATGGCTCTTATCGCATTTGTTCTCATTTACAGCGGAATCTTTACAAAGGAATATGAATCCGGAACTCTGGTGCTCATTCTCACAAAGGGTCTTGCACGATATAAAGCTCTGCTTGCCAAGTCACTTTTGATGTTTGTCGTATGGACGGTGGGTTATTGGTTCTGCTTTGGCATCACTTATGCCTATAACGCTTATTTTTGGGATAACAGCATTGCCCTCGGACTTTTCCCCGCTGTTTTAAATTGCTTCATTTTCGGGATATTTACCATAGCCCTTACCGTTTTCTTCTCGGTTTTGGCAAGGAATAGTGGCATGGTGCTTGTAGGCACGGGCGGTAGTATTTTTTGTCTATATATTATTGGGATCGTCCCAAAAACCGCAAAATATCTCCCAACGTCTCTTATGAACAGTGGAAAATTGCTCGTCGGAGCGGAAAATGCAAGCGATTATTTTGCAACAATTATTATTACTTTTATAATCAGCGTCGCCCTTATATCTATCAGCATCCCCGTCTTCAATAAAAAACAGCTTTAACCAAAACTGTTACTAAAGCAAAAGCTTTATATCGTTTTTTGTTTAGAACATAGTGATCCTACTACAAAGCAAGGAAAGGGCGAACGTCCTTGACAAGCTTTAAAAAATCCCTATCAAAGCACTGTTGCTACGCTCATATAGAAATGAAAATGCTGAAAGGACGCAAAGCCAATATAAGGCTTTGCGTCCTTTTTAGATATATTTTTGCTGAAATCGTTCTTCTATTCCACCTTGCGTATCCGATGTTTTCAGAAATTAACGGAGATCGTCATATCACAGCGATCCTTTATTTTCGTTTCCGAAAAGTAAAGAATCTCAAGCGGGATCCATTCATCAAAAAAACGCTTTGCAAATTGACGTGAATTTCGCAGGAATATCCTCTCTCTTTGACACTCGGGGGCTATATCGAGAAAAAGGGAAAAATCATAGTATTTTGCAAGTGAAGGATGCATAGAATATGCACCCTCTACAAATACCAGCCTTTTGGGAAAGACTGTAATGGGACTTTCCAGAGACTGAGATGAGCAATCGAATCTTCTAAAGCAAACCTCCCTGTTTTCCGAAAGAGGAATAAGCACCTCTGAAAGGAAACGCTCCTTGTCAACATTACCGCCAACCTCGGATAAGCGTTCCGGTGTGCGTTGCTCGGGACGCAAGAAAAAATCGTCCATATGGAACACATTGCAATCGTAAATTTCCGCAAGCATTCCCGCAAGAGTGGTTTTTCCGCTTGCACTCCCGCCCTCTATTGCAATTATTGCTCTGCCTTTGGATATAAGCTTGTCGATTTCTGAAAAAAAGGGGAGAAAAGGGGCATATCTATTTGAAATTACGCGATAATGGGGGTTATATTTGGCTCGAAAAATCTCTGAATGATGCACCGCACCATAGCAAGAGGTCGACCATTCACCCATTCTTCTGTCAAAATCGTCTGCGGAAAAAGGCAATTCGCCATCAAACACCATATCTCTTGCAATTTTCAGCTTGCAAATCAGCGCATCCATGCCGTTTGGCTCATTTTTTGCCGAAAGGCAAAAGAGCTTTCCGAGCGTTTCTGCTCTCATTCCATCCGAGAGCAATGATAGAGAAGCTCTGCTATATTCCCCGTCAAGTTCTTCCAGTGGTATAATGCTCGTGCTTTCCATTGCTGAAAACTCGCTTTTTATATAGTTTATCGCTGCTTCCTCGTCCTTCACAAGATGCTCGCAGCCAAAGGCACTCTGGAAAATATATTTAAAAACGTCTTCAATTTGAAGCTCCGAATATGTCTGCTGATGCTTTTTCAGAAGTTCACGAGTTCTGACGTTCTGCAGCATTGTGCTGTTTTTCATATCAATTCCTCAATTTAAGAATTTTTGGGCTGTCGATTATCATAACTAAAACGGGTATTAAAATTATCTGAATTATTATGCCCGGGAGAGCATTTGTAATAGCTCCCGCAAGGAAGGCGGAAATAGTAAAGCCTTCGCCCTTTATACCAGCAAGAATGAACATTGCCGCTCCCCATACAAGTCTGCCTGCTATCATTGCGATGAGAAGCGAAAAATAGATAAATGGTTTTCTTTTTGGTAGATATCTATGCATAAATCCCGAAAAAGCACCGTATGCAGCAAGCTCAAATGCCATAGCAAGAGCATAAGGTAAAAAAGGTGGCATTCCCATGATGAGCGAGCGAAAAACAGGAGCTATAAAGCCCACAGCAAGTCCCCATGGCCAACCGCAGACAAAGCCGCAAAGAAGGACTGGAATATGCATGGGGCAGAGCATTGAGCCAATCTCGGGTATCTGTCCGGTAAGGAAAGGTAAAACATATGCCAAAGCTAAAAAGAAGGCAGACAGTACCATTTTATAAATTTTCTTTTCGTCTTTCATTTTTCACCTTAAATATTCACGTCTGAAAAGGTGTCTTCATCATCTCGCAAAGAAGCTTCACAGAATTTTCTGCGGCAATCCTAACGAATTTATCATAGCTCATTGCCGCTGCTTCATCTCCTCCGTCGGAAATGGCGCGAATAACGACAAACGGCACAGAATTCACATAACAAACCTGTCCTATGCTTGCCCCCTCCATCTCGCAGGCAATCGCTGAAAACATATCTCGTATAAATGCCTTTCTGCCCTCCTCGGCAACAAAAACGTCTCCCGATGCAATAGTTCCCGAAACAGCTTTAAGCCCAACAGCCCCTGCAGCCTTCTGTGCCTTTTTGCAAAGCTCCTCCGAGGCGGGGATATTTACGATATTTATTCCCGAAATAAGTCCAATGGGGTCTCCTATTGCACTCGTATCCATATCGTGCTGAACAACGCTTGTTGAAAGTGCCACGTCGCAGACGGAAAGCTGGTCTGTCAGCGTCCCCGCAACACCGGTATTTATGATAATATCGGGTGAATATTTAAGTATCATAGTCTGGGCACAAATAGCGGCAAAAACCTTTCCTATTCCGCAGGTGGCGATAACAGCATCGTGTCCCATCAGTTTACCGCTATGATATTCCACTCCGCTTATCTTTTCCTGCGAAGCATCTGAAAGCATCCCGCAAAGAGTCTCCGTCTCGCATGACATTGCGCCTATTATTCCTATTCTCATTTTACTTCCTCCGTAGGATATTTAAAATCTGTATTTTTATTGGCTTCAAGCGCATCCAGATAGCTCTTACATTCCTTTTTTGCATTGTCAAGAGACAGATTCATGTAGTTTCCACATTCCTTTCGGCTTGCGCCAAACATTTCACCGTCATGGGCGGTTATTCTCTTTAGGACCTTTTTGACAACGTCCAGCACTTCCCTATCAACGGCGTCTCTTACAAGGAGATAAAATCCCGTCTGGCACCCCATAGGACCAAAATATATAACTTTTTCGCCTATCTCCGAGGACCGTATAAAGGTTGCAAACATATGCTCGACCGAATGCATGGTTCTGTCGTCCATGTAATCGCCCATATTGGGATGTCTGGTTCTCATATCGTAAGTGGTGATATCCCCATCACGGCGGGAAACATAAAATCCCGGAATTATATAGTCGTGATCAACTTTAAAGGATTCAATTCTGCTTGGATTATTCATCTTGTATTCCTCCGCATTCGTTTTCTCTATACATTTTATCACATTACTTTTATTTTTTCAAGAATAACGACAAAAAACGGTAACAAAAACTTAATAGCGACATATTATACTAACAGAGAGGCAAAAACTCTCAAAAATTTTTGGAGGAACTCTTTATGAATAACTGCCTTTGCAACCTTTTTGACGACAACAACATCATTTGGCTCATAATCATTGCCATACTTCTTATCTCCTGCTGCCACTGCTAAATAATGACGAGGCTGAGCATTGCTCAGCCTCGGTGCTTTTTATAGGTGACGGTCACCTCTCTTCTTCTCGTCTCCAAACATTCTCTATTGACATATCGGCTTTTTTTTGTTATAATTTAGAGGGAACTTATGAAAAGAGGAAAGGATGTGTGCAAATGAAGCATTTTGAGAGTATTCTCGGAAACGACGAGCTTCGTTTGCGTTTGGCAAATGACATTAGAGAAAAGACTCTGTCCCATGCCTACATCATTGAAGGTCCCAGAGGAGTGGGAAAGCACACCCTCGCAAAAAATCTTGCGGCGGCTCTCTCCTGCGAAAATTTAGATGCTAATTCCCAACCCATTCCCTGCCTCATGTGTCCCTCATGCAAAAAGATCCTCGCAAACAAGTCACCCGACGTTATCACCGTAACTCGCGAGGAAGACAAGGCAAGCATGGGAGTTGACGTCATAAGAAACCTCAGAAGCAACGTGAGGCTTCTGCCAAATAACCTTGATACGAAGGTATATATAATCGAGGATGCTCATCTGATGAACGAGCAGGCGCAAAATGCTTTTCTGCTTACCCTCGAAGAGCCTCCAAAATTCGTAGTTTTTCTTCTCCTAGCAGAAAATTCCGTAAGTCTTCTTGAAACCATCAAAAGCCGAGCGCCGATTCTTCGAATGAGACCTGTTCACGAAGAGGCGGTTGCAAATCATATTCTTTCATCGGAGCAGCGTGCAAAGGAACTTAAAGAAAAGTCACCCGAGGAATTTGAAGAGATCATCAAACTATCCGGAGGATTCATTGGACAGGCACTGGAACTTCTTGACGAAAAAACAAGACGCCCGCTTCTTGCGGCAAGGCACATGGCAAAAAGCTTTATCTTGCAGATAACAGAGAGAAAAAACGGTAAAAAAACAGCGGAAATGATCCAAAGCTTTTCCAAAAAGCGCGACGAGCTTTCTCTTATGCTTTCAGAGATTGAGCTTGCGGCAAGAGACCTTATTATAGTTAAAAAAAGCGAAAATGCCCCTCTTTGCTTCTTCACAAGCGAAGACGAAGCGGCAGAGCTTTCTCTTAGATTTAATTCCGACGCCATCATGGATCTTCTCTGCAATATCTACGATGCAAAGAACCGACTTCGAGCAAATTCAAATGTGCGCCTCACGCTCTTTGAGCTTGCAATAAAATGCGGACTCCTATAAAAATAAACCTATAATGGAGAAATATATGAATAACAGCGAAAATCAGGCACCTAAAAATACAAATCTGCGACATCAAAAGAACAAAGGCTACCACGGAAAAGGCTACAACAAAAAACATCACTTCGAGCGTAACAAAAATAATGAAAAAAGAGAAGATCAGCCTTTTAAAAATGAGATTATTTCTTCTCACACCGAAGAAATAACACAAAAAAGTGTTTCCGAGGTAAATGTAACTGACCCCGTCGAAGCCACCGAGTATTCCGTAACTGTTGATCTCTCGGACGATGCTACTCTCCTTATCGACGAAGCCCCTGAAAATGATGATTCGCCAAAGGTTGAGGTGGTTGGTGTAAGGTTCAAAAAAGCGGGAAAGGTATATTATTTTGCGCCGGGCAACTTTAAGCTTCGCCTCGGTGACGTTGCAATAGTTGAGACCGCAAGAGGTCAGGAGCTTGGAGATGTTGCCTGCGCCAATAGAATGGTAAGAGAAAAGGACATAGTTCAGCCTCTCCGGCCTGTAATCAGGATTGCAACGGCGGAGGACATACGCCACGGTGAGGAAAACAGAAAAAAGGAAAATGAGGCATTTTCCATTTGTCTCTCAAAGATTGCTGAACACGGTCTTGACATGAAGCTGGTGGATGTTGAATATACTTTTGATAATAGTAAGCTTCTTTTCTATTTCACAAGCTCGGGAAGAGTCGATTTCAGAGAGCTTGTTAAGGACCTTGCATCTGTATTCCACACGAGAATAGAGCTAAGACAGATAGGTATAAGAGACGAGGCAAAGCTCATGGGCGGTCTTGGAGTTTGCGGCAGACCACTCTGCTGTGCAAGCTTCCTTTCGGATTTCGTTCAGGTTTCTATAAAAATGGCAAAGGAGCAAAATCTTTCACTTAATTCTACAAAGATCTCCGGCTCATGCGGAAGGCTTATGTGCTGTTTGCGCTATGAACACGACACCTATGAAGCAGAGATAAAGCTCACCCCGCCCGTTGATTCCGTTGTCAAAACAGAAGACGGAGTTGGCACCGTTATAGAAACAAGCCCCCTTGCAGGCCTTATAAAAGTAAGGCTTAATGACAAAGCCGACGTCGCTCCCAAGTTTTATCACAGAGACTCGGTTAAGGTAATCAGTTCCCCAAAAAGGCGCACAAATAACGAAGGCGAAGAACCCGATAGTGAAGAATGATTCCTAAAAAACCATATTTTTTGCGTTTTTCCGATAGAAAATCCTATTTTGTATCAATTTTTTTCGAAAATCATATTGATTTTTGCGATAAATGTGATAAAATATTAGTATACTGAATACGGAGGTGTAATAACATGGCTTTCAAGATTGATGCTGATAAGTGTCTCGGTTGCGGTGCTTGCGCTGGCGCTTGCCCCGTAGAGGCTATTTCCGAGAATGACGGCAAGTTCGTTATAGATGCTGATACTTGCATCAGCTGCGGTGCTTGCGCCGGCAGCTGCCCTGCTGAAGCTATCGAAGAAGCATAATTCGGTACATAATTATACAGATGGAGCAGGCTTTTCGCCTGCTTCTTTCTGCAAAGAGGAGTTAAAATGACCGATAACATTTTATTTGAAGGCGAAAGGCTGGATACGGTCAATGAGAATATTCGCCTTATTCAGAAAAAAGATGGACTCACCTTTGGAACCGATGCGTATCTGCTCGCCGCTTTTATGCGTACCGCAAAAAATGCAAGAGCATTTGAGCTTGGAGGCGGCACGGGAATAATTTCCCTACTTTGCGCTTCAAAAGGCAAGTTCAAAAAAATATATATTGCAGAAGTTCAAGAGGATTTCGCTCTGCTTTGCCGTCGAAATTCGGCTATTAACAGGCTGGATAGCGTAATAAAAACTATTTGTGCCGATGTGCGTGACCTTAGGGCAGAGACCTTGGGCGGAGAATTTGACATCGTTTTTTCAAACCCTCCCTATATGCGTATGGATTCGGGAAAAAGGAACGAGCATGATGAAAAATTCATTGCAAGACACGAGGTCTGCGGAGATATTGAGGATTTCTGTGCCGCTGCATCAAGAATTCTGAAATTCGGTGGCTTATTCTATTGCGTCTACCGTCCCGACAGAATGACGGATCTTCTGGCGGCAATGAGAAAACACAAATTAGAGCCAAAGAGAATGACCTTTGTATGTGCCGATGAGGTCACCGCACCATCTATGATGCTTGTAGAAGCAAAGAAAGGCGGAAAAACGGGACTTAATCTAACAAAACCACTTTTCCTGCATCTTTGTGACGGAGATAAAACAGGTCACCGAACCGAAAGCGAGGATGCAAAAAACATATATAAAAACTGCTCTTTTGAAGCTTTTGAAGGGGAATTATGAAGGATACAAAAAGACTTTTAAGCTATGTTCGGCGAGCCGTTGACGACTACCAAATGATAAAAGAAGGCGACAAAATCGCCGTTGGTGTCTCGGCGGGCAAGGATTCGCTGACTCTTCTCTGTGCAATGGCGGCTCTGCGCCGTTTTTACCCAATAAAATTTGAGCTTATTGCAATAACGATTGATATGGGCTTTGAGGGTACTGATTTTTCAGAGATCGAAAAACTTTGCCGTCGCCTTAATGTGGAATACCATATCGTCCCCTCTCAGATAGCTAAAATAATTTTTGATGTTCGCAAAGAAAAAAGCCCCTGTTCTCTCTGTGCAAAAATGCGCCGAGGAGCACTGCACAATGCAGCAAAAGAGCTTGGATGTACATCTGTGGCACTGGGGCATCATTTTGACGATGCCGTTGAAACTTTTATGCTCAATCTTTTCTTTGAGGGCAGACTAGGGTGCTTTTCGCCCGTTTCCTATCTTTCAAGGATAGAACTCAATCTGATTCGCCCCATGGTGTATATGCCGGAAAAGGATGTAAGATACTTTGCCGCACAAAATGAACTTCCGGTTGTTAGATCAAGCTGTCCCGCAGACGGAAAAACCGAACGCGAGGAGATGAAAAAGCTGCTCCTTGACCTTGACAGAAAGCATAAAGGGCTTCGTTACCGCATATTCGGTGCAATGCAACGCGGAGAGATAGACGGTTTCAAGCCCGTCCAACGCCTTTCAGGAATTGATGCTTATTCGGATGATAAAGAGGCTGATTCTCTATCCTGACTCAGCCTTTCTCTTTCAATCGGAAATTTAAAATTCTGCAAACACCGAAAAATACAGAGGCTGAGCCGAAATTTTGGCTCAGCCTCTGTATTTTATCTTTCTTCTCGATAATAATTAAGTCCAAGTCCCTGAGGAGGATGATTCTCCTTTTTATCACGAATACTCGTTACGGTAAGGACTATAATAGTTACCACATAAGGCAGCATTTTGAGAAGAGGAGCCGCCGTCATGGTCTGCAAAAATTTAAGTGGAATAAGGATCGGGATAAACTGCCCCGCAATGAAAAGTGCTCCGAAGATAACAGAACCAAAAATACTGAGGTGAGGTCTCCAAAGAGCAAAAATAACAAGCGCAACCGCAAGCCAACCAAGAGCCTCGATGCTGAGGTAACTTTCGCGGGAGCCTGCATAATCCATGATATAGCAAAGACCGCCAAGTCCCGAAATTCCGCAACCGATGCTTGTTGCAAGATACTTATAAAGAGTTACATTGATGCCCGCCGCATCCGCTGTTGCAGGATTTTCGCCCACCGCACGAAGGTGCAGACCTACCTTTGTCTTAAAGAGTACGAAGGAAGATAGAAGAGCAACGATAAGTGCGAGGAAAACCATAACTCCGCAGTATTTGAGACCGTTTGTCTGAGAAGCAAAGGGGAATCTGAATGCCGAAAGCGCCTTAAGATAAGGAATCGAATTTCCCTGCTTCAGTCCGAACATGATATACTTCATAAGACCCACGCCGAAGGTTGTCATTGCAAGACCCGTAACATTCTGGTTTGCATGGAGCGTTACCGCAAGGAAGCTGAAAATCACGCCCATGAGGAAAGCGGCGATGAAAGATGCAAGTATTCCCACAGAAACGAGCAAAAATCCGTTTGTGATGCCGCCCACTATCATATAGTGGAGAGCTGCACAGCCGCCCGCCGCACCTACGCACATAACTCCCGGTATTCCAAGATTAAGGTGTCCGGCTTTTTCGGTGATTATCTCGCCTGTTGAACCATAAAGAAATGTCATACCAATGGCGATAGCATTGAGGATATAATCTATTATCATTTTTTAGCTACCCCCTTACCTCTGAACATTATTTTATAATTGATGAAAAATTCGCAACCGATCACGAAGAAAAGAATTATACCGACAATGATATTCTGAAATGCGGTACTTATTCCATAGTCATTTGCAAATTCATAAACGCCCTGCTGGAGAAAAACGATAAGGAACGAGGTAGCGACCATGATAAGGGGATTAAATTTTGCAAGCCACGAAACCATTATCGCCGTAAATCCTCTGCCGCCTACGGCGTCTGTCGTTACCGAATGGTCAAGCGCACTGACGATAAGGAAGCCTGCAATTCCGCAAAGAACACCCGAAACGATAAGTGTACGAATAATTACCGTCTTTACGTTTATACCGATATAGCAGGCTGTCTTTTGACTCTCACCCACCACCGATATCTCGTATCCCTGTTTAAAATAATTAAGATAGATATACATGAACACGGTAAGCACCGCAACCACTGCTATAAGGATAAAATAGCGGTGATAAACGATGGGCATATGTCCGAACGCTTGCTCACCAAGGGAGCTTGAGCCCGAGGGTACCCAAACTATAAGGAAATATGCAACAAGCTGAGTTGCAACATAGTTCATCATAAGGGTAAAAAGCGTCTCGTTCGTATCCCATTTTGCCTTGAAGATAGCGGGGATAACAGCCCAGACCATACCTGCAAGAATTGCAGCTGCCGCCATGCAGACAAGGAGTGCCCAATTTGGCATCTTGCCGCCGAAATAGATGGTGCAGGCAACAGAAGCAAGACAGCTCATAAGAACCTGTCCCTCTGCGCCTATATTCCAAAATTTCATCTTGAAAGCAGGTGTAACGGCAAGGGAGATACAGAGAAGAACAGCCAAGTCCTTTGCCATCTTCCAGATTCTTCTTTCAGTTCCGAAAACACCGTCATAAAGAGTTTTGTAAAGCTCCATAGGCCTAACGTCTAGAATTATATTACAAAGAAGTCCGCAGAAAAGAAGCCCGAGGGCTATTGCTCCAAATCTTACAAGAAGCGACTGCCAGAGAGGCATTCTGTCTCTTTTAACGATGTGAAAAAGAGGCTCGTGCTTTTTTACATTAGCCATTATCCGTTTCCTCCTTTTCGCATTTTTCTGCATCCTCATAAATCGAGGTGCTCTTTGTCATAAGCAAGCCGATCTCTTCCTTCGTGGTCTTTCTTGCATCAACGATACCCGTTATCTTACCCGATGCCAGCACGATGATCCTATCGCAAAGCTCAACCAAAACGTCAAGGTCCTCACCAACGAAAATAACAGCAACTCCTCTTGCCTTCTGGTCATTGAGAAGATTATAAATAGTATAGGAAGAGCCTATATCAAGTCCTCTAACGGGGTATGCCGCCATAAGCACCGACGGTGCGGAGGATATCTCTCGTCCCACAAGAACTTTCTGAACATTACCTCCCGAAAGACGGCGAACCGGAGTGGTTGCACCGGGAGTTGCAATTTCAAGGCTCTGAATTATCTCCTTTGCCAGATTCTTGGGAGCTTTTCTATCAAGGAACATGGAAGTACCCTTCTTATAGCTGCGGAGCATCATGTTGTCTATGATATCCATGTTTCCTACAAGTCCCATTCCGAGTCTGTCTTCGGGGACAAATGAGAGTCTGACACCAAGGTCTCTTATCTGAATGGGTGTTTTATCGCGGAGATTAACATCCGCACCTGTTTTGGGGTCTTTATATGTTATTGTACCGCTGTCAAGGTGCTGAAGCCCCGCAATGGCTTCAAGAAGCTCTCTCTGCCCGCTTCCCGCAATGCCCGCAATACCGAGAATTTCGCCCGAATTTGCGGTAAAGGAAACATTATCAAGAAGCTTGATTCCCTCGTGACTTGTGCAGTTTATGCCCTCAAGAGCAAGTCGCTCCGTGGGAGAAACGGGATCTAGTCTGTCGATATTAAGAGTTATTTTTTTGCCGACCATCATCTCTGTAAGCATACTCTCGGTAGCGGTAGCAGTTTCAACCGTTGCAATATGCTCGCCGCGGCGAAGGACTGCAACTCTGTCCGAAACCGAAAGCACCTCGTGGAGCTTGTGAGTGATTATCATAATAGCCTTTCCGTCATCACGCATTCGGCGAAGCACATCAAAGAGCTTTTCCGTTTCTTGAGGCGTAAGGACGGCAGTAGGCTCGTCCAAAATAAGGATATCCGCTCCTCGGTAAAGGACCTTGATTATCTCAACGGTCTGCTTTTCCGAAACCGACATCTCATAAATCTTCTTTTTGGGGTCTATATTGAATCCGTAACGCTCGCAAATTTCAAGCACACGGTTATTTACATCCTTAATATTGTATCTTTTGCCGTCATCAATTCCAAGCACGATATTTTCGCTTGCCGAAAAAACATCAACAAGCTTGAAATGCTGATGTATCATACCTATCTTATAGCCAAAAGCATCCTTTGGCGAACGAATGACGACCTCTCGTCCGTCAACGAATATCTGGCCCTTATCGGGGAAGTAGATACCCGATATCATATTCATAAGAGTCGTTTTTCCGCAACCGTTTTCGCCGAGGATAGAAAGAATCTCCCCCTTATAAACAGTCAGATCAACATTATTATTGGCTATGACCTTTCCAAAGGTCTTTGTAACGCCTCGAAGCTCAAGTGCAACAGAGTTTTCCACGCTGTACCTCCGTAATTTTTTGAGATGCCTTTATCAATTTATCAAAATGTGGCGGAGCGTTTGCTCCGCCACTCCGTTTGATATTCGGATATTAGTATGCGCTGTTAAGAAGTGTGATACCGTCGATCTGAACGTCGAAGTAAGGAGCACTTCTGAATTCGGACTCATGGAAGTAACCGTCGGAAACAACCTCTGTATCCTTTTCATAAGCTGCGTCTGTATCAACGTCTGCCATGTAGGAATCGAGCTTTGCACCGCCAACTGTGATGAAGTTATCAGCAGCTGTGTCGAATACCTTGATAGAACCGTCAAGAAGACCTGCCTTAACCTCTTCGAGCTTCTCTACTGTGCCTGCTGCTGCAGCCTGTGTGTTTACATCTGTAAGAACAACGGAGCCTGTAGCGATAGTACCTGTGTAGTCGGTAGGAATAGCCTCACCTGCCATTGTGTTCTTGCAGATAAGCTCAAAGTAAGGAGCCTAGTTGATTCTGGAAGCTACGATAAACGTGTTGGGGCAATCCTCAACTGTGCTTCCGTTATAGGAAACGTTGGGGATGTTTGCTTCCTCACAAGCTGTGGGAGCACCCATAGAGTCTGCATGCTGAGAGATAAGGTCGCAGCCGTTTGCGATAAGAGCCTGAGCTGCTGTCTTCTCTGCATTTTCATCATACCAAGAGCCTGTGAACTGAACGTCCATAACTACATCGGGGCAAACAGACTTTGCGCCAAGGTAGAAGGATGTGTAGCCGGACATAACCTCTGCATATGTGAATGCGCCAACGTAACCCATCTTCGGAACTTCGCCCTTAAGGTTACCTGCTTCGATGATCTCGTTGAGCTTGAGACCTGCAGCAACGCCTGCAAGGAATCTGCCCTCGTAGATAGAAGCAAATGCATTGTGATAGTTAGCAAGACCCTCTGTATGAGCCATCGTACCTGTTGCATGGCAGAACTGAACATCTGTGAATTCCTTTGCTGCCTTGATCATATATGTTTCATGACCAAAGGAGTCAGCAAAAATAACGTCACAACCCTCGTCAACGAGGTCACAAGCAGCTTCGTAGCAAGCGTCGGACTCGGGGATGTTCTTCTTCATGATAACCTGCTCGTCTGTAAGACCGAGAGCCGCCTTAGCCTCTTCTACGCCGTTCATAAAGTTAAGGTCGTAGGTAGAGAACTCGTCGTGGAGAAGAATAACGCCAAGCTTAAAGTCAGCATTAGCGGCAACCTCGCCGTTTGTGTCAGCTGCGCCTGTATCAGCCGCATCTGTGTCCTTCGCATCATCTTCAGCACCGCCGCAAGCTGCAAGAGCAAAGCAGGAAACGAGCATGATGAGAGCAAGAACGATGGATAAAAGTTTCTTCATGGTATTTTTCCTCCAAAAATTTTTTATTTCACACGGCTTTTTGCCGAGTAAAAACATCACTTATTTTAAAGGGAATATAATAATAAGAATACGAAGATATTTTAACTCATTTTCCCCGAATTGTCAAGCCCGATTTTTGCAGATTAACCCCTTCTGAAAAGCCTCTTTTTTAGGCACAATGCACATAAAAATCACATTTTTACCTAAAATCAGGCAAAAAACCCTCTTTTTTTTAGAAATATTATATCTTTTTGACTAAAAACGATGAATACTAAACAAAAAACAGCATTTAAAAAAAGACGGAAGCAAAACAGATCGGCAAACCATCTTTCGTATGGTGTCGCAGAGGACAAAAAACCAAAACATTGTTTACAAATAAATGTAGAATAATTTTGATTTTCGTGGTAAAATCAAAAGTGAAAAAAACATAGAAAGGACGGAGAGACGTGGAGAATAATGATATAATTTCCGCTTTGGAAAGCGGAAAGATTGAAGATCTTTTCAGCGAGAGCTTTATTAAAAAATCGAAAGATTGGGTAGAACGCTATAATAAGCTGATGGCATATTACCGATGCGCCATGATGGAAGTCGAAACAAAACTCAATGTTCTGAACGAGGAATTTTCGCTCACACACGACAGAAATCCCATAAACGATATAAAATCCCGTCTCAAAAGCCCTCTGAGCATCAAAGAAAAAATAGAAAGGCGAGGTCTTGCCCTCACTCCCGAATCTATCGAGGAAAACCTCTCCGACGTGGCGGGGGTAAGAGTGGTTTGCTCCTTCCCAAGGGACGTCTATACCCTTGCAGATGCACTTCTCAGTCAGGATGACGTGACTCTCATAGAGAAAAAGGACTATATCAAAAAACCAAAGAAAAACGGATACAGAAGTCTGCATCTAATAGTCAAAGTGCCTATTTTTCTCGCTCATGAAAAAAGAAGTATGAAGGTTGAGATACAGCTCCGCACCATCGCAATGGATGTTTGGGCGAGCCTGGAGCATCAACTTCATTATAAAAAGGACTTCGAATTTACCGAGAAGATGGCAAAGGAGCTTATATATTGTGCCTCGCTCAGCGCAGAGCTTGACTCAAGAATGGATGCTTTGCGAAAACTCGTTTCTTCTTCGGAAAAGGAAGAAACGGAAACAGCAAACGAATAAAACGGCCTTACTTAACTTTTAAATCTATTTTGACCGACCGCTCGCACTGCTTAAACAGATATTTAGCGAACTATAAGACAAACGAAAAAGCATTATGCTTGAAAGCTCTTCTGTGAGTTATTTTTTATAGTAATTCAATTCCGATTTGTGTCTTTCTTTCCTTTTTGGGTTGACTGAATATTCTGCCCATATTTTTTCTGTATTCAGTGGGAGTGACACCGTATTCAAATTTAAATCTGCGGGAAAAATTGCTCATATCAGGGAATCCCGTCATGCTGCAAATTTCATTTATCGTATATTCCGAGGAAACAAGCAGCTCTCTTGCGTTTGCAAGACGGAAAATGAGGCGATAATTTTTAACGCTGTATCCCGTAATATCCTTGAAAATATGAGAGAGATAGTATGTACTAATATGAAATTCCGCCGATATATCATCAAGCGAAAGCTCTTCCTTGAGACTCCCCTCAAGCTTCCGCCTGATAGCCTGAACGACCGCTCTCTTCTCAGTATTTTCATATGGAAAGGCATTCGGGATACTGCGCAAAAGAGTCATAAGAATCACTCTCAGTATCGAGTCGCATCCATCTTCAACATCCTTATGTGGCTCATTATACTCTTTATAAAGTGCATCAAAGAGAATATTCAGCTCACCCGCAAGATGCGTTACCACGAAAACGTTGGAAAAGCCTGTTGGTCTGTCGCAGAATGACGAGAGAAGCTTATCCGAATTTATCTTTATCATCGCCTCAGAGGGAAATATCCCCACAGAATATCCGTCATAACTCTCGCTCTCGGGAAAAACATCATGCTTTTCAAGATTACTGATAAAGACTACCGATGGACGGTCTATAAGCCATTCCTTTGAGCCAATCAGCACCCTGCCTCTTCCTCTTCTGACGTAAATCAGTCTATGCTCATTATCGTGACAATGGGCAGAATATTTTTTTGCTCCAGCCGTGCGCTCTACGCTTCTTATACAGGACATTTCAACCTCCCAAATCATTTCATTGATAAAGCAAATTTTACATAAGGACTCAAGAAATCTTCGATTCAACAAATTCAAACGTGATCAAATGTTATCAAGAATATTATACCACATCAAAATTCATTTGTCCATAGCTTTGGAAAATTTTAAAAGCAAAATTTACATATTAAATAGAGAAAACGGCAACATTTGAATTTATTATTCATCTCAAAAACGGGGGCATAGTTCAGAGAGCCTCTCTTACCTTGATAATACCAAATTTATTGGGATGTGCGAATGGTAAAAAATGAGCCTACTCTATCGGAGGAGACTCTCAAATAATCTTTTAAAAAAATGAGGATGAATCAAAAAGATTCAGCCGCATTTTTTAAATATCCTCTCCCTCGGGCGTATTTTTCTTTGCCGCAAGAGTTTTTTTGACCATCATGTCTTTGACCTTCATAAGTCTTGTGAGGTTTCCTCGTTCGTTTTCCTCAAGCTTCATCTTGATACGCTTGATACCTTCAAGATATCTTGGCATCATGATATATTCCAGAGCGTTTACTCTTCTGCGGGTCTTTTCGATTTCTTCCGCAAGAAGCTGGGCAGTTTTTTCAAGTTCCGCCATTCGCACAAGCTCCTGCATCACCTCTCCAAGCTCCTTTATCGACGAGTCAAGCTCTCCGGATGTAAATGCCATTCCGTAATTCATAGCACCGCTCTCTCCCTCCGTCTTATAATCAAAAACGGGGACGGTTACGCTCATCATATTCTTATAGGAAACATCAAGGCTTCCCTCTTTTCTGGGCATGATAAGTGCCTCGCGAAGCATTTCGGGACTGCTCACTGCGCTTGCAACCGAAAATGACCCGTATGCTGTCGCAAGCTTTGCTTCAACTTGCTCTCGCAGTTTCTTATCCTCTCTTACCACGACGAGGAACTGTCTCATAAGCTCATTGCGCTTATCCTTCAGCAGCTTATGACCGCGCCTTGCGGTTATATATCTTGTTTGGAGCTTTTTCATCTCCATTCTCGTTGGATTAAGTTGTATATCTGCCACCTTCGGAACTGCTCCTTTCGCAAAATTCTAACATTCCCTTGTTTTTATCATTTGTCCCCGACCCAATATTTTTCAATAAGCTCGGGCTTGATACGCTTCATTTCGCTTCTGGGAAGCAGAGAAAGCAGCTTCCAGCCAAGATCAAGGGTCTCCTCTATAGTTCTATTCTCATAGAAGCCCTGATTTATATATTCAGCCTCAAAGGCATCTGCAAATTTTGCATAAAGACGGTCAACAGGTGTAAGTGCCGCCTCGCCCAAAACCACCATAAGCTCCTTAGCCTCTCTTCCTCTCGCATAGCTTGAGAAGAGCTGGTTCATTGTTCCCGAATGATCCTCGCGGGTCTTGCCCTCTCCAATACCCTTATCCTTAAGGCGGGAAAGGGACGGAAGAACGTCAACAGGAGGCATATATCCCTTGCGGTACATCTCTCTTGAAAGAATTATCTGTCCCTCGGTGATATATCCCGTAAGGTCGGGGATAGGATGCGTTTTATCGTCCTCGGGCATGGAAAGGATCGGAATCATGGTGATAGAGCCTTCGCTTCCCATCTTTCTTCCCGCTCTTTCATACATTGTTGCAAGGTCTGTATAAAGATAACCCGGGTATCCTCGTCTGCCGGGGACTTCCTTTCTCGCTGCCGAAACTTCACGGAGAGCCTCTGCATAGTTGGTGATATCGGTAAGGATAACGAGGACATGCATATCGCACTCAAATGCAAGATATTCCGCTGCGGTAAGTGCCATACGGGGTGTTGAAATACGCTCGATCGCAGCATCCGACGCAAGATTTATAAAGAGAACCGTCCTATCAATAGCACCCGTCTTCTTAAAATCCGAAATAAAGAAATCTGCTTCCTCAAAGGTGATTCCGATGGCGGCAAAAACGACCGCAAATTTGGAATCTCCACCTCTGACCTTTGCCTGCCTTGCTATCTGTGCAGCAAGATTTGCATGAGGCAGACCCGATCCGGAAAAAATAGGCAGCTTTTGACCGCGGACAAGAGTATTAAGACCGTCGATGGTGGAAACGCCCGTCTGAATAAACTCGGAGGGATAATAGCGCGCCGCCGGGTTTATGGGCGTGCCGTTGATATCAAGAGATTTATCGGGAATGAGCTTTGCACCGCCGTCTATAGGCTCGCCCATACCGTTGAAAACTCGTCCAAGCATATTTTTTGAAACGGGAAGCTCAACTCCGTGTCCCGAAAAACGCACCTTACTCTGAGCAAGATTAAGTCCCGCTGAGCTTTCAAAAAGCTGAACGAGAACGTCTCTGCCATTGACCTCAAGAACACGGCAGCGTCTCACCTCGCCGCTCGGAAGCTCGATTTCACCAAGCTCGTCATATTTAACGCCGTCAACCTGCTTTACAAGCATCAGAGGTCCGGCAACTTCTTCAATTGTTCTGTATTCACGAATCATATCCGCCGTCCTCCTTAAAACTCGCTTGCGGCTTCTCTTACCGCAGCGTCTATTTGCGAAGCAAGCTCTGCTTCGATCTTTTCAAATTCAGCCTTAAAGCCCTCATAGGGAATCGCCTTTGCTCTACCTATCATTTCTCTTACGGGAAGATCGGCAAGCGTCTGCACCAACGCCCCATCCGAGAGTGCCTTTCTAGCCCTGTCTTCATAGGAGAAGATGAGACGGAGAAGCGCATACTGCTTATCAAGGGGAGTATAGCCATCCACATCGTCAAAGGCGTACTGCTGTAAGAAGTCCTCGCGAATGGAACGAGCCACCTCAAGGGTAAGTCTGTCCTCGGAAGAAAGTGCGTCTACACCAACGAGCTTAACGATCTCGTCAAGGTCGCTCTCCTCCTGAAGTGTTTTAAGACTTCTTGATGTAAGTGCCATCCAATCCTTTGCGATATTATCCGCACACCAATCCGAAAGGCGGTCACGGTAAAGCGAGTAGGAATTAAGCCAATTTATCGCAGGAAAATGTCTCTTGTATGCAAGCGATGCATCAAGTCCCCAGAAAACCTTTACTATACGAAGGGTTGCTTGAGTAACAGGCTCAGAAATATCGCCTCCCTGAGGTGAAACCGCACCGATGGCACTGAGTGCGCCCTCTCTGCCGTCGGTTCCGAGACAAACCACCTTACCGGCTCTTTCATAGAATCCTGCAAGACGGGATGTAAGATATGCGGGATAGCCCTCCTCACCGGGCATTTCCTCAAGACGGCCTGACATCTCACGGAGAGCCTCTGCCCAGCGGGATGTTGAATCTGCGATAACAGCAACGGCATAACCCATATCACGGTAATATTCCGCAATGGTGATACCTGTATAGATAGAAGCCTCACGAGCCGCAACAGGCATATCCGAGGTGTTTGCAATAAGAACCGTTCTCTCCATAAGGGATTTTCCCGTTCTGGGATCGGTAAGCTCGGGAAACTCACGAAGAACGTCTGTCATTTCGTTTCCGCGCTCACCGCATCCGATATAAACAACAAGATCAACATCGCTCCATTTTGCAAGCTGATGCTGAACCACCGTCTTTCCGCTTCCAAAAGGACCAGGAACGCAAGCGGTTCCGCCCTTTGCAATGGGAAAAAGTGCGTCGATAGAACGCTGTCCCGTTATCATAGGTTCTGCAGGGGGCAGTTTTTCCTTATATGGACGGGATACACGAACAGGCCACTTCTGCATAAGAGTCAAACTGTCGGTTTTTCCATCCTCCAGCTTTATCTTTGCAACAGTATCGGTGACCTTGAAATCTCCCGAATTGATCTGTACCAATGTTCCTCCCTTTTTCGGGGGAACCATTACCTTATGTCTTATGACCTCGGTCTCTTGTACATAGCCGATAACGTCACCGGGCAGAACGATATCACCTATCTTTTTTTCCGCCTCAAAATGCCAAACCCTCGTTCTGTCAAGAGCAGGCTCATCTATACCTCTCGTAAGATTTGAGCCTACCTTTTCTCGGATAGTCTCAAGGGGTCTCTGAATACCGTCATAGATATTCGTGATAAGTCCGGGACCAAGCTCAACCGAAAGTGGCTCGCCCGTTGAAACGACCACATCTCCGCGTCCAACGCCTGCAGTCTCCTCATAGACCTGGATAGACGCCTTATCACCATGCATTTCTATAATCTCACCGATAAGTCTCTTTTCGCCAACACGGACAACGTCGAACATATTGGCTTCTCTCATTCCCTCTGCAACTACCAGAGGACCGGAGACCTTCAGTATTTTTCCAACAACCTCTTCCATAGCGGTTTTTACCTTTCTATGCTATTATTTATCATTTTCAAAAAGGATATCAGCTCCAACGGCACGAAGTGCCGCATCTCTGATATTCTCCATTCCATAGCCCGTGCTGCCGTCTCTTCCGGGAACGGAAACTATTGCCGGCAGGGGCAGGTCCTTATATTTTTCGATCTCGTCCTCAATCTGCATCGCAATGCTTTCCGTAATGAAAAGCACAGCAAAATCCCCGCCTTTTACGGCATTTCTGAGTTTTACACGCGCATCATCGCAAGACGAAACGTCGTAAACGGCAAAACCAAGTGCCATAAAGCCGAGAACGCTGTCTCGGTCTCCGATTATTCCTATCTTATACATAGCTCAGCCTCACTCTCTCACGAATTTTTTCGCCCGAAAGTCCCGCGCGCTTACCTGCAAGGATTATGCGGAGATTTTTCACCTCATATTCCACAGCCACAAGATATGAGCAGAGAACCGAAGCACCAAAGGGAATAGACTTTGCGGTTCTCACCTTTTTCATATAGATATCATCGCATCTTCTTTCGATCTCAGCAAGAGAAAATATGCCTTCATCGTTCATAAAAGCCAAAAGAGAGCTGTATTCACTGCCCGAAAGCATCATAGCAAGTTCGTTTTCGGTCTTTGCCTCAAAAAGCTTCTTTTCATCGAGATAACCGCCCCCGATAAGCGACCTTTCCAGCACAGCTCTCTCGGAAAAACCGTTGCCCATGCGGATGATTCTTATACACATCATTATGTTTGTAAGATCTATCTTCGCTCTTACAAGGTCATAAGCAAAATCGTCACCTGATCTCGCCGCATCAAGCATATCCGCATAGCAAGCCTTATCAAGAATGATGTCGATAAGCTGGGGATCGCCTGTTTTTGCATATGCATCAAATGCTTCCAACGCCGCCTCGCTCATATTCTTGGGCAAAGCCGAGAAGTCAAGCTCCTTTGGCATGGCAAGTATTTTATCTATCTCCACAGTTCCGAATGAAAAGAGCATTTCGGAGCAGTCTGTCTCTCTGAAATGGCATTTCAGAGCCGCCTTTATATTGTTGCAATCATAGCCGTAGCGCAAAAATGATGCAATATTCTCACAAGGAGAAATCTCGGCAATAAAGGAATACGCTCTTCCGAGATATGCACTGAGATTATCCGAGCCGTTCTCGAAAGTGCCTATAGAGTCTATGAGAGCTTCGATCTCGGAAGCATCCTTTGCATTTATAGCGTTCTCTGTCTTATCAGAGCCAATGAGACGGTTTTCCGCCGCACGGACTCTTGCGCAAGCAAAGAGATAATCGGTGTCTTTCTTCTTCCTTATACCCATTGCCCTTCTCCTTTCATCTTATTTTTCCTCTTCAAATGAGAAGAGCAAGGTGCTTATCTCACCCTCAAGTCTCTCACGAAGCTCAGCAAAAACCGTTTTAAGGGAACAGTTGCACTCAACGCTTCCAAATCTAACTATAACTCCGCCATCAATATCGGCGGTGTCCTCTGCAACCGTCAGTTTTTTAAGCTCGTCTCGGCTCATTTTGCCGATGACTATTCTTTCAACTCCTTCAAGTATTGCAGAAGAAAGCTTTTCTTTGTCATTTTTATTGAATATAAGCTCGTATTTTTCGGGAAGGAGCGCTTCCTCCTCACCATAAAGAGCTATATTTGTCTTTTCGTTCTCCATCTGCACGAGAACGGCGTCCGCAACAAAGCGGGATACCACCTCGCAGTATTTTTCCTCGGGAAGATTCAATATTTCCTTATATGCCGTTTTGAAAACCTTGTCGGTAGCTTCTCTTCTGGCGGAAAGCAGAATATTTCTCTTCTGCATAGCCGCACCTGATTTCGCCCTTGAAATGATGCTCTCCGCATCTCTCTGAGCCTTTTCCTCAAGCTCCGCCTTGATCTTTTCACATTCTGCGGAGCAAGCAAACATTATCTCGGCGCATCTTTCCTGCGCTCTCGATATTATCGTCGCTGCGTCCGCCTCTGCCTCGGAAATGATCTTGCCCGTTATCTTGTCAATACCGGTCATCCTCAAAATCTCTCCTTATGCACCGGGGGTGAAGAAAAGAACGGGGAGAAGAGAAATGAGAAGTGCAAAAATCGCATATGTTTCAACAAGCGCAGCCGCTGTGATAGCCTTACCTACTTCGTCTGGGTGCTTGCCGATAAGATTGATGCCCGCTGCCGCAACTCTTGCCTGCTTGATAGCGGAGAAATATCCAACGATAGCGATAGGCATTGCCGCAAAGAAGAGGAATGCGCCCTCGCCAAGTGTAAGGGAAACGGGTGTTCCGAGAAGGCCGAGCTTAAGAATGATAACAAATGCTGTGATAAGACCGTAGATACCCTGTGTTCCGGGAAGAGCCTGAAGAATAAGTGCCTTACCGAACTTGGAGGGGTCCTCCATCATAAGGCCGGTGCTTGCCTCACCAACCATACCAACGCCCTTTGCACTTCCCATACCGGCAACTATAACGGCTACTGCCGCACCTACGAGTGCAAGGTTATTACCTGTAAAAAGTCCTGCGAAAAATTCCATAAAAGTCATAATTTTTGTTCTCCTTACTAATTATTGTTCTGTTGTATATTTATCGGAAGGCTCTGCGGGCTTGAAGGGAGTTCCTCCGTCCTCGAAGAATTTTCCGAAAAATTCGATATACTGAAGTCTGCTGGTATGAACGAAGGTACCCAGCACATTGATAACGAGATTGAGCAGATGTCCGACGATGAAAACAAGTATCATCATAACAAAGCCAATGAAATTCGGTCCTCCCATCGTTCCCATGGTGTTGATAACCTGCGCAATTACGCTTGCGGCAAGTCCAAGAGCCAGAATTCTCGAATAGGAAAGAAGATCTGCGGCATAGTTCACCGCTCCATATAGAGCAAGCAAGCCCTTTGCCAGCTTCATTATGATATTCTTCTCGCGTCTTCCGCCTGTAAGCACAATAGAGGCAACTCCCGCAAGAGCAACATATTTTCCCCACGGATAAAGAAACGTAAGCCCTATTCCCGCAAAGGCGAGCCACCACGTTGCAATATCGAAAAGAGCGTCAAGCCACTGCCCCTTTCGGCAGAGAATATAAAACTGCACCGCCATTCCCGCAATGAGATGAACCGCTCCTATGGCAATCGACAAAATGAGGAAGCTCATGGGGTCTGCCATGGGGTCAAAAAGCACAGCAGTCTGCATCGTTGTGCTTGCGCCCTCCACGCCGAGCATATATTCGCTGAACGCCTGGGGCAGATTTCCAAAATAAGCTCCAAAAAGCACGCCCATTATCATCGAAGAAATTCCGCAATAGCCAAACATTGCAAGAAAATTTCTCATTCCTCTGCGGGGATTCAGCAGCTTCAGCGCACCAAAACAGCCTACAACCAGAATAAATCCATATCCAACATCCGCAAACATAAGTCCGAAGATGATGAAATAGAAGATACTCATTATAAATGTGGGGTCATACGTGCCGTATTTGGGATATGAGTACATTCCAAGCACCCATTCAAAGGTCCTTGCAAAAAAGTTATTGCGTAGAAGCACGGGCGGCTCCTCGTCCTCACATGGGTCTTTTATCTCAAATGCACAGCTGAATTTTGAAAGCACCTGCGAGACTCTTTCGGTCTCATTTTCAGGAATCCAGCCACAAAGATTAACGCACTGCTCGGTTGATGCGAGCTTTGTTTTTGATTTTTCCGCCACAAGCGAGGTGCTTTCGGCATCGAACAGTATCTCTACATATTCCATATCCTTTGCAAGTTCTTTCAGGCGTTTTTCTATATTACGAAGTGCTTTTTCAGCAGCTCCGATAGCTTTTTTTCTATCAGAAATCAGCTTTGTCGCCCGTTCCGAAGTCCCCTCGAATGGAACTCTGAGCATTCCGATAGCTCCAAGCCTTCTAAGGGCTTCATCAATTGCGCAAACATGGGATATCAGTGCATAGCAAGCAACGTTCCTGCCGCCTCCGACCCTTTCCATCCCAGCCTCGATATCACAAAGGACCTCACGGATTTTATCCTCCCCCGCGGAGGGCGGTAGAGTTACAGGAATAATTACGGTTTTTTCCGTTCCCTCATAATCAAAGGGCAACTCATATTCCTGCCAAGGCTCAAGAGAAGAAAGAGCTGCTTTTTCCTTTACTATAACCCCCTTAAGCTCCTCCCTTTTTGCGAGAAGCTCATCGGTCTCGCCCACGATCGACACAGCCCTTGCATAGCTGCCGTCGCTTCTGAATTTATCAAGTCTGACCGGTATTTTGGATACCCCAAGTCCCTTTTTTCTATCGCTGTATTTCGAGAGAGCTTTGAGGCATCTGGCTGCACCTGCGATATTGTTTTCGATCTCAGCGAAGCCGTTGTCTGCGTTCTCACAAGATGACGTTTCATCATCAAGCTCGCTCTGCTTTATCTCAACACACCGCAGTCGTATAAGGCGTCTGATAAGCCTGTTCGCATCCCTTTTATGAACAAAAACGGACAGCTTTTTCATTTTTACAACTGCCATATATTTTTCCTCTTATCCCTTCCTCAAGCTTCGATTATTTCCCAAACTATTTTTTTTACTGCCGAAAGCGTTTTCATATCAGCCTTTTCAAGAAGCTCGTCCGCCTCTGCTCTGGCTTCGGCAATGCTTTTTTCGATAAGCTGGTCGGATTTTTGACGCATAGCATCAAGAGTCTTCTTCAGGTCCTCGCCGGTGATCCTTTCGGTCTCGGCTCTGAGGTCTGCCGCATTCTTTTCAGCAGAAGATATCATAAGTCCGGCATTTTTTTCCGCTTCCGCAACGATGAGCCTTGCCTTCTCCTCAGCATCTCTTATGTGAGCTATTGCTTCCTTTGACATTTTGGTTCTCCTTTCGGTGTAAATCTCCACCCTGCAAAAATTCTCCACCATTGTAAAACTATATATATAATAACATATTATCTATTCATTTTCAAGGCGTTCAAGGAAACTTTGTTGATTTTTACCACTGTTCATTTTTTAACAATCTTACCACTTTTAGAAAGGGCTTTCTTTATGCCCTTTTCGCTCACCATAAATCCTCCGTCAATATCCCAAAAATGTACATTTTCCACATAAAAGATATTTTCGGATGCTCTTTTTAGCGACACATAAAGGGTCACCTTTAAAAATTTTTCCTCTATTCTCTCTGCCTCGCAAGAGATCAAATAGTTGTACCTTTTAAAAAATGCGGCAGAAAGTGGTCCTGCATCTTTTGCTCTTTCAAAATCTTTCTTAGCCTTCTCTTCCAGACTTTTCACAGCTCCCGCACCCGCCTCGTATAGAACGGATTCATAGAATTTCGAAATTTTATCGGAAACGCCCTCAAACCCCTTTATGAAACGGGATATTCTAAGTATCTCTGTTCCAAACCAACGAATAGACTCACACTTTTCAGTCAAACTCATAAAAATTCCCCACAATTTCATTTTGGTATTATTTTATTATATGACCGAGAGGTTTTTTTATACCGAATTTTAAAAAAACTCCCGCCGTGCATAAAATCCATGCACGGCGGAAACTTCTAAAAATTCAATATTTTATCCCAAGTGTACATTCCATTCTGCAAGATATTGAGCAAGAAGAACAGAGTCCTTAATATCTATATCTCCATCGGCGTCGCAATCCGCCCCCGCCTCGTCCACCTCTACATTCCACTTTGCAAGATATTGAACGAGAAGAACAGAATCCTTAATATCTATCCTGCCATCACGATTTATGTCTCCGCAAATCGAGTCGGAAACCGTTATCTCGCCTGAAACGAGTTTACATCCAAGAATTTCTAAAGCCTGATTGGCAGCAACCTTCGGACAGGAAATCGTTACCGCATAATCCCCTAACGGAGCATCAGCCTTGATTTCAAAAACAAGCGTTAAAATCGTTCCGCTCTCAACATGATTCGACGAAAACGTCAAAGAGAAAATCGCCTTATCATGGCTTTCATCTTCATCAAAATTGCTTGTTGCCTGAATATATGAGGCACTTTCATATTCAACGAGTGACATAACGCTCCTGTCATAACCGATTTCAAGAACCACACCTGAAATTCCGGGATTGTTTTCAATATCAATCGCCAGCTTTATCTGCTTACCTGCAATCGCCTTTGCTTCGCCCACCTTAAACGTCAGAGCATCTTTCTCATCCGCTTCAGCTTTAACCGTAATAACGCATTTCGCAGTTTTGCTTCCATCCTCGGTTGTTACCGTAATTGTTACCGTACCCGCATTTATCGCTGTCACAACTCCATCTTTAACTACCGCCACATTTTCATCCGAGGATCTCCATGAAACATTTTTGTTGGTAGCATTTGCCGGTGCAACGGTTGCAACAAGGGTCCTCATTTCACCCACGGCCGCAGTTTCAGTCTCCTTGTCAAGGGAAACAGCCTCAACACTCACCTTAAACCAATCGGGATCTATATCCGTTACTATGGTATAATCTTGTTTGGTCTTTTCCGAAAAATCCGCCTTATGGTTAAACTCCAACAGAAGCTTATCATTTTTCTCTCTGAAGCCGAAAATGTTGTAGATATTCTCGCTTGTGCTGAATGGATCGTGCGGAGTAAGCACCTTCTTTGCGGTTTTGGCCATGGTATCGTATGCATAAATTGAATCAGGCATATTGAAAAGCAGAAAATCCTCATACGCAGTAATATAAGTATAGCAACCCGGATAATAAGAACTGCCATCGCCTGTAAGCCAATAAGTGCTTACATCCCATACTGCGCTCCCATCGTATGTTTCAATGCGCGCTTCTGAAAAATCAACATAATAAATCTCGTCTCCGATAAGCTCAAAACTCGATCTGCAGTCTCGCCAAAAATAGTTATCATATTTCGTGCTTGAAGGAGTGGTGTCATAATCATCTGCAACGTGTGTCTTTTTGAACTCCTCGTAGGAGCAAAGGAAATTGGTATGCATCACCCTTCCCGAAATATCCCAAACAGCATCGTCCCACGTTACATCAACATAATAATATTCTCCGTCGATAAAGAGAATATTCCAAACATGGTCAAGGAGCTTCGAACTGCAAAGATAACTTTCAATATCAACAAGGGTCATCAAATACGAATAAAGCTCCGCATAGCCCTGACAGACAGCCACGCCTTCAATAACCACCCCATAGGGAGTATAGGAAGCGTCCGGCACGGAATGTGCCTTATAATTTTCATAGTCATATTCGCAGTGTGTTATTATTCTGTCGTGTATAAGCAAAGCCTTCTGGACATCGGACAGAGAATCATTATCCTTGATGCCAAAGAGAAATTCATCAATCTTTGAATTCCATTTTTCAAGATATTCATCATATCTGTCCTTTTCAACAAGATATGCAAAATCAATCGTTGTTATATTCCCGTTTTTAACAAACCACACACTGTCAAGATTTACGTGAAAGCAATCGGTGATAGTATCTGAAAAGAAAAAATAAAACTCAGATAACAGTGTGCTGGGAATTTTATATTCACTGATGTCGAGACTCGGTTCGAAATTCATAACAGCGTCTCGTAAACGCATTTCAAATTCATCAGCATCAAAATAGTTCTTAAATACGTCTCTGCTGTTCTGCAGTGTATGCCCCTGTATAGAAGCAAAGCGTTCAGCATCGACACGGATCTCCTGTGCAGCAATGTCAACTGCAGAAAAGGTGAATAATACGATAACAAAAGCAAAAAGAGATAATGCCGCTTTTTTCATCTTTAAAATTCCTTTCTTGCCGTGTTTTGACAAAAGCTTTCAAAACGTTAGTATTGTAAGTTCTATTGTAACCCTTTTTGTTTTATTTGTCAAGTTTTTTGACAATTATTGAGGTTTTGCACTTTGAAGAATCACCTTTCTTCTTCTCCAATCGGGCATTCTTCGTGTCAGCTCAAAATAAAAAGCTGCAGAATGATTCGGGCAGAGAAAATGACAATATTCGTGCATTGCTACAAATTCGAGGACATCATCGGAATGATCGGAAAGCGAAATATTGAGCCTTATAAGATTTTTTGAGGGGACGCAGTAGCCATGTCTGCTCTTTCCCGAGCAAAGCTCAATTTTGGGCTTTTCATATTCCCCCTCAAAGAAAAGCGGCTCGATTTTTCTGCAAACGCTCTCGGCTCTTTCAAGAAAACGCTCTTTTTCCTCTTTGGTATATCTCTTTTGAGGCGATTGCGGTGGCAAATTTGTAAGAATTTCGGCTATTTTTGAGCTTTTTTCTTCCACAAAGGAAATTATGACCCGCTCAGGGGTAGAGCATGGCGCAGAAACAGTAACGCTTCCATTCTCCCTTATCCTCAAATTGATGTTTTTCACCTTTTTTCTGGTGACTGTATATTCAAATCCGCCCCGCTCGCTTTTATAATGCGCCATATCAGAATGAGTTTATGGGCAGAGAATCATCGTCCCCGCTCTTTTCCACACTCTTTATCTGAACATAAAAGCTCCTGTCGGGAGTCACTTCAACATAGACTCGGTCACCTGTTTTTTTACCGATAAGTGCCTTGCCGAGAGGTGATTCTCCGCTGATATAACCATTCGTAACATCCTGACGCAGAGTCGTGACCAGTTGTATCCTCTTTGTCATTCCGTTCATCTCGTAATAAAGCTCAACCTTGTCGAAAAGGCCGATCTCCTCGCTTTTCCCGTCGATCTCAATTATAACGGCAGTCTCTATCATATTTTTCAGATATCTTATCCTGCTTTCATTGCGATTTTTTTCTCGCTTTGCTTCCTTATATTCGGCGTTTTCGCTCAGATCTCCGTATTCTCTCGTTCTCTTGACTTCCTCAAGAAGCTTTGGACGCAGCTCCTTTGCCCTATAATCTATCTCCTCCTGCATCTTTTTTATATCTACGCTTGTGAGTTTATCGTGCATTTGCTTTCATCCTTTCGCTTTTTCTATAATGATACCACATTGTGTAAAAAAAAAAAAGAGAATTTTGTGAACATCGAAAAAAATCTTGCTTTAGTTAATTTTGTATGGTAAAATATCGGTAGAAATCTTAAAATACGAGGTAAAAATGAAGCTTCCCATAGAATTTGAAGAAAGAATGAAGAATCTGCTAAGGGATGATTTTCCCGCATTTCTTTCCGCAATGGACTCCGAAGTCGTAAGATCTCTCAGGGTGAACACGCTAAAATACTCGGCACAGGCACTTGCGTCTGAGGAAACTCTGAAACTCGAAAAGCTTCCCTTTTGCGATCATGGATATATTTTTGAGTGCGAGCATATCGGCTCACATCCTCTACATCACAGCGGCGCAATATACATTCAAGAGCCGTCGGCAATGGCTGCTGTGGCGGCTGTCGATATAAGACCGGGCATGAAGATACTCGACCTTTGTGCCGCCCCCGGCGGAAAAACCACTCAAGCAGCCGCTCTTCTTTGCGGTGATGGATTTATCGTCTCAAACGAGATTGACCGAAAAAGATGCAACGTCCTCGCTCAGAACGTTGAGCGGCTTGGAATACGCAACGCTGTGATAACGAATGCAGATTCTGCCGAGATAGGCGATACATACGATGACGAATTTGACCTTGTCATAGTCGATGCCCCCTGCTCGGGTGAGGGAATGATGCGAAAAAACCCACTTGCCGTTAACGAATGGAGCATGGAAAATTTAAAAATGTGCGCCGAACGCCAAAAAGAGATACTTAAAAACATCGTCCATACAGTAAAAAGAGGCGGCATGCTCCTATATTCCACCTGCACGTTTGCACCCGAAGAAAATGAGATGCAAGTCGCCTCCTTCCTTGAAGAAAACCCCGATTTTCATCTCGTTCCCGTTAAGGATTCGGTTAGAGAAGCCACTGCGGACGGTCTTTTGCAATACGGTGACAAAATGAAGCTTTGCCGCCGTTTTTACCCTCATATCTCAAGGGGCGAGGGACAATTTATTGCGCTTATGCGAAGGGACTGCAATGCTGATACCCAAAGCGTCAAGAAGGAAGAAAAAAAGGACGGCAAAAAGAAAAAAAGTCCGAAGCCCGATCCGAATATCCACATCGTAAGAGATTTTTTAAGGGAAGTTCTGACGGATGAAGGAATTGCGGAGATCGAAAAATACGAGCTAGCCCTTTTTCATGACGGAAATTACTATCTTGCGCCGAGGATAACAATGCCTCGCTCGGTAAAATGCCCCGGTGTTGCTGTTGGCAGTGTTCAAAAGGGAAGACTTGTGCCGCATCATAATTTCTTCACCGCATACGGCGGACTCATGGAGCGCAAAATATCTCTTTTGCCTGAGGACGAACGAGTAAAAAAATATCTTCATGGTGAGAGCATAAAGACGGAGTTTGAAAACGGCTTTGTTGCAGTTTTATATGGAACTGCTGCCATCGGCGGCGCAAAAGTCACCTCGGGTGAGGCGAAAAATTATTACCCCAAGGGGCTCAGAAAATAAATAATCAACCGATACAAATAACTCCCTTACTCCCTCTTCACACGACAATAAATCCTAATTTTTCATTTCGTTAAACAAAAAACGTGAGCTGAGTAAAAACTCAGCTCACTCTTTTTACATTGATTTCGGAAAACGGAGAGTTATTGTCGTACCCTCGCCGGGGGTGCTTTGCATTTCGATCTTTGCACCATGGATCTTCGCAGAATGCTTTACAATGGAAAGACCAAGCCCCGTGCCGCCGACCTCCTTGGAGTGGCTTTTATCAACTCGGTAAAAGCGCTCAAAAACTCTCGTCTGATGCTCTCCCGGAATACCTATTCCCGTATCAATAACCGAAAGGACTGCGGAGCCGTCCTCGTTATGAACCTTTACGTCTACTCTGCCCTTTTCTTTGTTATATTTGATTGCGTTATCGCAGAGATTTAGCACGATACCTCCCAGCAGATGAGGTATCCCGTTCATCATTGAGCTTTCGCCCTCTGCCGTAATGGTAACAGACGCGCGTTCAGCCTCGCTTTCAAGAGTCTTAACCGCACTTTTGGCGATCTCAAACAGGTCAACTTCAATTCTTTTAAGATCTGCAGAGCCTTCATCGAGCTTTGATAGATTCATAATATCTTCGATAAGGCGCACCATTCTCCTTGCCTCGGAATATATTTGGTCTGTAAACTCTCTTGAGTTTTCAGGCTTTACCATTCCGCTCTGCAAAAGCTCCGCACAGCCGAGTATAGAATGAAGCGGGGTTTTCAGCTCATGAGAAACATTTGCGGTAAATTCACGGCGAATTTTTTCCGATCTTTCCCTCTCCGTTGCGTCAAAGATCAACATAACATAGCCATCGGTATCTTTGTCGCTTCCGATAGAGCTGACCTTTATCTGATATTCGAGGCTGTTGAATTCTATAAGTTTTTCAACATGCTCACCGCTCTTTGCCCTTTCAAAAAGCTCCTCTGCGCCAAAGGGAGCGGCAATGCTTCGTATGTCGCTTCCAACGCAGTTTGTCCCCGTTTGAAGAAGCTGCATAGCACGCCTGTTGAGGCTTATGATATAGAAATTTTTGTCGATCAGAACAAGCCCCTCGTTCATTCTGTCCGAGGCAACAGTAAGGCTGCTTTGCACAAGCTCAAGCTCTGCCCTCTGCTCTGCATTTTTTATGGAATAAGGTCGAATAATGCCGTTATAAAGCAGAATAGCAGAGGTTGCACAGAGCAGACTCGTCATAATTCCAATACCGATAACGGTGCTTAGTGCATCTTTTTTCGCTACCGAGAGCAGTATCATAAACATTCCGCCGACCATCAGGGTAAAAATGATCATAAGAACTGTTTTCGTGACTCTTTTTTTCATTTCAACCTCCGTTTAAGATGTTTTTCAGAGGATCTTTTCCATTCGGTAGCCCACTCCGCGCACTGTTTCTATGTAATCCGAGCAAGAGCCAAGCTTTTCGCGCAATGTTCCGATATGAACATCAACCGTTCTGGTTTCGCCCATAAAATCTACCCCCCAAACCGAAGAAAGAAGCTGTTCACGGGTGAAGACTCTGCCGACATTTTGCATGAAAAGGCAAAGCATCTCAAATTCCTTGAAAGTAAGCTGGAGTCTCTCTCCTCTTGCACTTGCGGTATGCTGATCCAGATCAAGCTCAAGTGCTCCCATCCGGAGAAGCTTCTTATTTTCGAGGACCTGACGATTAGCTCGGCGAAGCACCGCCTTGACCCTTGAAACCATCTCCATCATCCCAAAGGGCTTTGCAAGATAGTCGTCTGCGCCCAGATCAAGCCCGATGACCTTATCGTATTCCGTACCCTTTGCGGTTGCCATGATGATAGGAATATCGGCGGTTGCCGTTTGCGAACGAAGTCTTTTGAGAATAGTTAACCCGTCATCGCCAGGAAGCATGATATCGAGCATGATAAGCTCGGGGGTATTTTCCTTAAGTGCTTCAAAAAGTGCCGCACCGTCGCAAAAGCCGAGAGCCTCAAAGCCTGAGACACCGAGTGTATAGAGCATCATATTTCTGATGCCATTGTCGTCTTCAACGCAAAAAATCATATAAATTCTCCTTGTTTCCATGATTTTTTTACTATTTTTACTTTTATCAGTCCATAAGGATCTATATAACCGCCCCTTATTTTGAGACCTTTCTTTATAACGATCAAAAAAGCCTCATCGCAATCGAGCCGCAACATTATTATACTGCCGTTCTTTGTGTTCTTTAACTGCTGATATATTATAACACAGGAGACGAAAAATGTCAATGTGATAAGACCACATTAACATTTAATTTAGAAAAACAAAATTTAAGAAAGCTCTGTACAAAACGAGATTTTTGTGTTACAATTATGATGATCGACAAAGAAGGGAAAGGCTTAAATTGAAGCATCTTATAAAACATTCTAAAAAATATACAAAGGAAGTCATCTGCGGCCCTCTCTTCAAGCTCTTTGAGGCAAGCTTTGAGCTTGGAGTTCCCCTTGTTATGAAACAGATGATAGATGTGGGTATTGGCGAGGGTAGAAGCGGATATATCGTGGGGATGTCCTTTGTTCTCATACTTCTCGGCGTTCTGGGACTTACCAGCACCGTGATCGCACAGTATTTTTCCGCAAAGGCTGCGGTTTGCATCACCTCGGGCATAAAGCGTGATATGCTCTCGCATATTCAGTCACTTTCCTTTACCAAGCTTGACAGCGCAGGCACCTCAACTCTTATTACTCGAATGACAAGCGATGCAAACCAGGTGCAGAACGGAATAAATCTTACTTTGCGTCTCTTTATACGCTCGCCATTCATCGTTTTCGGCGCAATGATTATGGCGTTTACCATTGACGTAAAGACCGCTCTTACCTTTGCAGCGGTTATCCCTGCCCTTTCAATCGTTGTTTTCGGAATAATGCTTATTTGCATCCCCCTTTACAAAAATGTGCAGTCAAGACTTGACAGCGTGCTTTCGATCACCCGTGAAAACCTTACGGGAGCGAGAGTTATAAGAGCCTTTTGCCGAGAGAACGAGGAAAAGAAGCGCTTTGACTCAAAAAGCGAGGAGCTTTCCGCAGAGCAGGAAAGAGTCGGAAGAATTTCCGCCCTCATGAATCCTCTAACATATGTTCTAATAAATTTTGCCGTACTTGTTCTTATCTATGTGGGTGCGATAAGGGTCGATACAGGTATTCTTACCCAAGGTGCAGTCATCGCCCTCTATAACTATATGTCCCAAATACTTGTTGAGCTTGTAAAATTCGCAAATCTTATCATCACCATCACGAAGAGCGTTGCTTCTGAGCATAGAATGGAAAAGGTCTTTGAGATAAACTCCTCTATGGAGACAAAGGAATGCTCTGAAAAGCTTTCACAAATAGATAGCATCTGCTTCAGAAATGTAAATTTACGGTACGCTTCATCCTCTGAAAATGCCCTTGAAGGAATTGATTTTTCAGTGAAAAAAGGCGAGACCGTTGGCATTATCGGCGGTACGGGATCGGGAAAAAGCTCCCTTGTGAACCTTATTCCCCGTTTTTATGACGCAAGCGAGGGCGAAATCCTCGTAAATGGAAAAAATATTAACAGTCTCGATATAGAAACGCTCCGTTCACTTATCGGTATCGTACCTCAAAAGGCAGAGCTTTTCAGAGGAACTATTAAAGAAAATCTCCTTTGGGGCAATGAAAATGCCTCGGATGAGGACATAAAAGAGGCTCTTGAAGTCTCGCAAAGCGCAGATTTCGTTTCTGCAAAGGAGGACGGGCTTGATGAAAAGGTCGAACAAAACGGCAGAAATTTTTCAGGCGGTCAAAGACAGAGACTAACGATCGCAAGAGCTCTGGTTCGCCGTCCCCAAGTGCTTATACTTGACGACAGTTCCAGCGCACTGGATTTTGCAACGGATGCGGCATTGAGAAAAGCCATCGGTTCTCTTGATTATAACCCAACAATCTTCATCATTTCCCAGCGGACCTCGTCCATAAAGAATGCGGATAAGGTAATCGTCCTTGACGACGGAGCGCAGGTGGGAATGGGTGATCATGCGTCGCTTCTCCGCAGTTGCCCCGTTTACCGAGAGATACATCAATCTCAGTTCAAAAAGGAGGGAGAAAAGGCGTGAAAGATCAAAAAAGTACAAAAAGCGTTCTTCGCCGTGTGCTGGAATTTTTAAAGCCCTATGCTTTTCTGACAGTCATTTCGATAATACTTTCGGGCGCAAGCGTTTTCCTCACCCTATATCTTCCCATCCTCATAGGACAAGCGATAGACCTTATGATTGAGGCGGGAAAAGTTGATTTTGAGGGGCTTGTGCCGCTGCTTATCAGAGGTGCAATCGCAGTATTGATCACTGCGATTCTCACATGGATAATCAGCACGATCAACAATAAGATCACCTTTGAGGTAATAAGAGACGTGCGTCGCGCAGCATTTGAAAAGCTTCAGAGGCTTCCATTTTCCTATATAGATTCTCATAACTTTGGCGATGTGATCAGCAGAATAGTCAGCGATGTTGATACCTTTGCCGACGGACTTCTTCTTGGCTTTACACAGCTCTTTACGGGAGTTCTGACAATACTCGGAACTCTGATGTTTATGTTTTCTCTCAGCCCCATAATTGCCCTTATCGTTGTGGTTTTGACACCTCTTTCGCTTTTCGTTGCAAGATATGTTTCAAAACACACGTATGATATGTTCAGGCTGCAGAGCGAAACGAGAGGCGATCAGACCGCTCTTATCGACGAGGCTATCGGTCAGCAAAAAGTTGTAAAGGCATTTGGTCGAGAGGACGAGATGATGGAAAAATACTGCGAGATAGACGACAGGCTTGTAAAATACTCACTTAAAGCAACCTTTTTCTCATCCCTCGTAAATCCCTCAACCAGATTTGTAAACAGCGTTGTTTATGCGGCTGTGGGATGCTTCGGAGCGCTTTCCGTCATCGGAAAAGTCGGAATTATCGGAAACATGTCGGTTGGTTCTCTTTCGGTCTTTCTCAGCTATGCAAACCAATATACAAAGCCCTTTAACGAGATATCGGGAGTTATTACCGAGCTTCAGAATTCACTTGCCTGTGCAAGCAGGATCTTCGATTTCATTGCCGAAAAACCACAGACCCCCGATAGGGAAGATACCGTTTCGATCGACAATGTAAAGGGGGAAGTGAAAATAGAAAACGTGTCATTTTCCTATTCCCCCGAGCAGAAGCTTATCCGTAACCTGTCGCTTGACGTAAAGCCCGGGCAGAGAATTGCTATCGTTGGTCCTACCGGGTGCGGAAAAACAACGGTCATAAACCTTCTTATGCGTTTTTATGACGTCCAAGAAGGCAAAATATACCTTGACGGAGTTGAGACACGGGACATGAGAAGGCAGGATCTTCGTTCATCCGTTGGAATGGTGCTCCAGGACACGTGGCTTGCTGCGGGAACTGTTAGAGACAATATAAAAATGGGCAAGCCCGATGCCACAGACGAGGAAATTATAGAAGCAGCAAAGGCAGCACACGCCCATAGCTTTATAAAGAGACTTCCAAAGGGCTATGACACCGAGATCGGCGAGGATGGCGGAAGCCTTTCTCAGGGGCAGAAGCAGCTTCTCTGCATTGCCAGAGTCATGCTTTGTCTGCCTCCAATGCTCATTCTTGACGAGGCCACCTCATCCATCGACACCCGTACCGAAATCCGTATCCAAAAAGCTTTTGCCCATATGATGGAGGGCAGAACGACCTTTATCGTTGCCCATAGACTTTCAACCATCAGAGAAGCGGATATTATTCTGGTTATGAAGGACGGAAACGTTATTGAAAAGGGTAACCATGAAGAGCTTCTCGCCGCAGACGGCTTTTATAGCAGGCTTTATAACAGCCAGTTTGACACAAACTGAAAAACCAAAGGAAAAATTATGAAAAAAACAGAAAAAAAGCCCTTTCCCGAGGAGGGTATGGAGTTTCTTCCCATAAGCCGTGCCGAAATGGACGAGCGGGGATGGGACGCCCCTGATTTTGTATATGTTACGGGCGATGCCTATGTGGATCATCCGTCCTTTGGCGTGTCGATAATATCGAGAGTTCTTGAGGATGAGGGGTATAGAGTTGCCATTCTCTCACAGCCGAATTATAAGAGCGCAGATGACTTCAAGACTTTTGGCAGACCAAAGCTCGGCTTTCTCGTGACTGCGGGAAATATCGACTCGATGGTTGCACACTATACCGCCGCAAAGAAAAGGCGTTCGAGCGATTATTACTCACCCGGCGGCAAGATGGGCGCAAGACCGGACAGAGCCACCATCGTTTATTGCAACAGAATAAGGGAAGCATTCGGCGATATTCCGATAATTATCGGCGGTCTTGAAGCCTCCCTTCGCCGCTTTGCCCATTATGACTATTGGGACGACAAGGTGCGCCGCTCGATCCTTGTGGATTCGAGGGCGGATATCCTCACATACGGAATGGGAGAAAATATCCTGCTCCGAATTGCGTCGCTTCTGTCAAAGGGCGTTCCGATAAAGAAGATAAGAGACGTTAGAGGAACTGTTTTTCTCTCTAAAAAAGATGAAAAGATACATTTCCCCGTGGCGGCAACATTCGATTATAACGAGCTAAAAACGGATAAGAAAAAATATGCCGAGGCATTCGGCGTACAGTATAAAAATCAGGATTCGATAAACGGTAAGGCGATCATCGAGTTCTATGACGAAAAAATGCTGGTTCAGAATCCTCCTATGCCGCCTCTGGAGCGCAAGGAGCTTGATAGAGTCTACGCTCTTCCGTATATGCGTACATATCACCCTTCATATGAGAAGATGGGCGGTGTTCCCGCCATTGCAGAGGTCAAATTTTCGATAACCCATAACCGTGGTTGCTTCGGAGCTTGTAATTTCTGCGCCCTTGCATTCCATCAGGGAAGAACCGTGCGCTCCAGAAGCATCGAAAGCGTTGTTTCGGAAGCGCAAAAAATAACGAGACTTCCCGATTTCAAGGGATATATCCACGATGTTGGAGGACCAACGGCGAACTTCCGACATCCCGCTTGCGAAAAACAGCTTGAGTACGGAGTTTGCGCCGACAGAAAATGTTTGGCTCCTACCCCTTGCAAAAATCTTAAAGCCGACCACTCAGAATATATAAGGCTTATCGAGGCAGTCGAGGCTGTGCCGGGCATAAAAAAGGTATTTATCCGTTCTGGAATACGCTTTGATTACGTCCTTTGCGATAAGGACGATAGCTTTTTCAAAAAACTCGTGAGGGATAATGTCAGCGGACAGCTGAAGGTCGCTCCGGAGCATTGCTCATCCGAGGTCCTTCGCAAAATGGGTAAGCCTGATTTTGAAGTCTATGAAAAATTCAGAAAAAGATATTTTGAACTGACAAAAAGCTTTGGCAAAGAGCAATATCTCGTTCCATATCTCATGTCAAGCCATCCCGGCTCACGCTTGGAGGACGCCATTGCGCTTGCAAGATGCCTTAAGCGTGACGGCTATGCCCCCGAGCAGGTACAGGACTATTATCCCACCCCCGGCACGGCTTCAACCGTCATGTATTATACGGGAATAAATCCTCTTGACGGAAAAAAAGTCTATGTGGCAACAAATTATCACGAAAAACAGCTTCAAAGAGCACTTTTGCAATATTCTAAGCCCGAAAACAGTGCGCTTGTTGCCGAGGCTCTTAAAAAGGCGGGGAGAGAGGATCTTATCGGCTATGGGGCCGAATGCCTTATAAAACCGCAAAAGATCGGCGTACCCGCTAAAGGTAAGGGCTCACAGAGCAAAAAGAACGTTAGCAGAGTTGGCAATCACACCGACAAAAGGAAAAATAATTACGGCGGAAAAAGAGAAAAGACCAAAAGAAAACCCATTAAAAAATAAGTGGTCGGTCCTTTGCAAACAGTAAATAGTGATTCGCACAGAGCAGTGCAGTTTGAAAGTTTTCAGCAAGCTTTTGAAAATGCTTCAGCAAAATTTTGCCTGACTGCTCCCGCCCTAACTCCTCGACAAATTCACATTTATCATTATCATTCAGAATAACAAAAAGGGGCTTTGCCGTTTTGTTCGGCTCAGCCCCATAGTTTATTCTTTATAGTCTTCGCAAAGTGATTCGAGACTTGCGCTTATTTTTTCAAGCGAGGAATACATGATCTTTCTTTCCTTGTCACTGACCCCATCCGAAGTCGCCTTAAGCACCTCGTCTATTTTGTCTGAAAGGCTCTTTCCAACCTCCTTGCCCTTTTTCGTAAGCTCAAGAGGACTGCGATATCTCTTTATAGTACTGGAATTGCACACGAGATAGCCCTCCTCCTCAAGAGTCTCGATGGCTCTTGAAAGTGACGCCTTATCCTCGATACAAAGCTCGCCAAGCTCGGTTGCGGTAAGTCCGTTTGATTTATAAAGATAATAAAGGCAGGAAACATGGTGACTCTTCAGCCCCCATTTTTTCATCTCGTCTGTTTTAAGCCTTCTTATTGATCTGTTTATCCTCATCATAAGGACGGTGAAAATTTCAAATCTCTCTTGCATTTATATGATACTCTCCATTGTTTTTTTATCCTTTTCTGTAATTATATCACGCAAATGTTGATTTGTCAACAACTTTGTGTTTTTTATCTTAATATCCCGATTTTTTTGAAAACACAGCACGCAAAATAATTTTTTCCGCAAAATCTGCAGGAAAAACCAGAAGAGCAGGTGCGATAGAGTATGCAAGCTCCATGGGGATCAGCGGGGCAGTTCTGAGTACCGAGCCGCCAAGATAGACGAAAAGTATCTGAATAAATGCGATAAGGAGCATAATGCCTATAAACACCTTGTTTTTACCAAGCCCCGAAAAAAGAGAAATGCTATCCACTCTTGCAGAGAAGCAATTAAAAACAGAGGCGAAAATAAACAGCACGAAGAAGCCGGTCAGGAGATAAATATTGCTCTCACTTGCTCTGAAAAGTCGGCTTATCTCGGGCATTTTGAGGAAGGAAAGGCAAAGAACAATAGTAAAGATGCCCATTGTTAGTATATGCCAGATCATGTATTTATTAAGTATCGGCTCGTCTCGCCGCTTGGGATTTTCATCCATGTATTCCTCACTTGCATGCTCTCCCGCAAAGGCGATTCCCCCGAGAGTGTCCATGATAATATTTATCCAAAGCATCTGCACTACGGTCACGGGGGCGTCAAATCCGATAAAAGGACCTATCATCGAAATTCCCACAGCAGAGAGATTCATGGTGAGCTGAAGAGTGATGAATTTCCTGATATTTTTAAAAATTCCTCTGCCGTAAAGCACTGCCTTTGCGATGGAGGAAAGGTCATTATCGAGAATGATGATGTCCCCTGCGTCCTTTGCCACCTGTGTACCACTTCCCATGGAAAAGCCAACGTCCGCACGGCGAAGGGCAGGAGCATCGTTTATGCCGTCCCCCGTCATTCCAACTACCATCTCCTTTTCCTGCGCCACTCTCACAAGTCTGCTCTTATCCGAAGGAAGTGCCCTTGCAATAACTCCAATCCTTGGCAAAAGCGCACGAAGCTTTTCATCTCCCATCTCAGCAAGGGAGGTGCTTGTAAGACAGATATCTACGCCCCCGCCGAGAATTCCACATTCTTGTGCAATGCTCTGCGCTGTTTCCATATTGTCTCCCGTTACCATGACCACATGAATTCCCGCATCTCGCAATCTTCTCACCGAGGCAGGGCTTTCACGCCTTATTCCGTCCGAAAGACAGACAGCGGCAAGGAGCGTGAGTCCCATTCTTCCCCCCGCTCTCCCATCTCCTCTGCAAATAAGAATGACCCTTGCGCCGTTTCCGGTTTTTTCGTTTATGATGCGTAAGAATGCGGATTTATCAAGGGCTTTTTCGTTTCCGTCGTCAAGAAGATAGGTCTCGATCTTGCCAAGAAGCTTTTCGGGCGCCCCCTTTATAAAAAATTGATCGCCCTCGTCATTGATACGAACTGAAGAATATTTTTTGTCGCTGTCAAATGGATTTTTTTCTATGACTTTTATGTCCAGACCCGAAAATTCGTTTTTTATCGCTGCAGCATCCAAAAGAAGCGCTCTGTCGGTGGTGTTACCTCCAAGTGCGTGTTCTTTTTTATCATTACCGAGTGTTAGAGAGGCAGAGGTATTATAAAAAGCGGAAAGTCCCAGAGCATGCCTGATCTCGCCACCCTTTTTTAGTTCTGCAAGAGAAGAAAAACGTCTTCCGTCACCGCAAATATATTCGCTGACCTTAGGTACGCCCTCGGTAATAGTTCCGGTCTTGTCGCAAAAAAGGATATTCATGCTTCCCGCCGCCTCGATCCCAACTGGCTTTCGCACAAGAACATTATTTTTTATCATTTTTTTGATGTTTGCCGAAAGCACCACCGATATCATAAGGGGTAAGCCCTCAGGCACTGCCACCACTACCACCGTCAGCCCAAGTGTCAGAGCGTGAAGAATCTTTTCAAAAAGATAACGCATATCAAAAAGCTTCATCATAATGATGCTTCTGTTCATTCCGCTATCAAGGAAAAAGCAATTCACAAGGTATGCAAATGAAACTAGGATGGCGGCGATATATCCCAGTCGGCTGATAACTTTGGCAAGTCCCATGAGCCTGACTCTGAGCGGGCTTTCTCTCGTATCCAGATCTATCTCCCTCGAAATGCCGCCGAGAAGGGTCTCGTCTCCCACAAAGCAGACCCTTGCCACCCCCTCGCCCGAAAGGATAAGGCTGCCTCCGGGGAGTGCGTCCTTTTCTGCAGGATCAAGGGAAATCGCAGGCGAAAATCCGCCGCAGGGTTCTTTTTTTACCTCCTTGCTCTCTCCCGTCATTGACGATTGATCAACACCCATTCTGCCCGAAAGAAGAATTGCATCGGCGGGGATCCTTTCCCCTGCGCCAAGATATATGATATCGCCCACAACAAGCTCCACGGCATCAAGCTCTATCAGCTTTCCGTCCCTTCTAGCTCTTATTTTTCCGCCCGAATTCTCCTCGCCAAGTCTTCTGAATGCAGTTTCGCTTGAATATTCGGAAGCAGTGGAGATGAAGGTTGCAAGAAAAACCGAAATGCCGATGCCAACGGTCTCATATATATCCCCATCACGGAAAAGAAAGAGAATATTAAGAAAAAGCGCAAAGAGAAGCACTCTTATAATTGGGTCTCCCAAATTTGAAATAAACTGTCTTATAAACGAGCGTCGCTTTTTTCTGCTTATAACGTTTCTACCGTGCTTTTCCTCAGAAATGCGAACCTCTTCCGAGGTAAGACCTTTCGAAATTTTTGAAATTTCATCCTTTCTCGTGGTTTTTTCTTTTAACAAGATCCTCATCCCCTCGCCTTCAGATAAATGACATGCCCATCGCTTGTCTTTTTCCTTAAATCATATGAGATTTCAGGGCTAAAAAATTACCTTAAATGCTATTTTTTCTTGACATACATGGGATAATGTGATAAAATAATATAAAATGATAATGAAGGACTAAAAAATGAATGATCTTATCAGGGCAAATGCGCTTTTCGTTAAGGGTGAATACGAAAAAGCTGCTGAGATTTACAGGGCACTTGCTTATGAAGGCGACCTTGATGCCATGTTCAACATAGGGTATCTGCATCAGTTTGGCATAGGCGTTGAGAAGAATACGGAAAAAGCAGCAGATTTTTATGCGGTGGCTATCTATCTTGATGGGGGAGATGCCGCATATAATCTTGCGGTTATGACTATGAACGGCATTGGAGTCAAAAGAGACATAAAAAAGGCTATACATTATATGGAACTGAGCGCAAACGGCGGATGTCCCGAGGCACAGCTTTATCTTGCTTCCGCTTGTTCCATCGGATACGCAGGAAATCCAGTTTCAAGTAATATCTGCCGAATCCCCTATCATAAAGCTGAAAACAGATACGACTATGCGCTTCTTGCGGGTAATATCGACGAGGAAGAACAGCAGAGGATCGAGGAGGAACGCTGCCGCGCTATAACAGAGAGTCATATCGACGCTCACAGATGGCTATCCATAGTTGCCGCAAACAAAGACGAGGACGAGGTATACACCCAAACTGTAAGAGATGCAAAATTTCTTCTTGGTCTTTTCTATATCGAGGGCATCGGATGCCGCATAAACCGCAAACGAGGTCAGCTTCTTATAAAGGAAGCGGCACTTCTTGGCTCGGGCGAAGCAAAACAATACCTGCTTGAAGAATCACAGGACAAATAAGACGAATAAAAGGAGACCAACATGCCGTATATAAGCACAGTTACAACAAAAAAGATCTCGGATAAAGAAAGAAATGAAATAAAGTCCGAACTTGGAAAAATCATTTCCCTTTTCCCCGGTAAAAACGAGGATTGGCTCATGCTCTCATTTAATGACGATGTAAAAATGTATTTTAGGGGAGACGACAGTGCCGATACCGCATACGTCGAGGTGAAAATATTCGGAAGATCAACAAAAGAGGCATATTCAAACGTCACTGCTGCAATCTGCAAGCTTTACGAAACGAAGCTGAACATTCCCTCGGACAGAATATATGTAAAATACGAGGAATGTGACAAATGGGGCTGGAACGGTTCGAATTTTTGATAAGATGAAAAATTGGGACGGTGCCATTTCGGAATATCTAAAAAAAAGATATACGTTGCTCCATCATGTAGATTCCACAAACGAGCTTTGCAAATCCGATTCGGTTAAAGATGACTGCATAATAAGAGCTCTGCACCAAAGCAAGGGCAGAGGTCGCATGGGAAGGAAATTTTTCTCTGACGAGGGTGGATTTTATATCTCATATTGTTTTTTTCCAAAGGATCTTAAGGCAGAGAAACTTCTCCCGCTGACGGGACTTTGCGCCGTGGCGGTGGCGAGATCCATTGAAGGCACTGTTGGAATATGTCCAAGCATAAAATGGACCAACGATCTGCTTCTTTTTGGCAAAAAGATCTGCGGGATCCTTGCGGAGAGCGTTCTTTTAGAAGGCGGCAGAGTCGAGCGTGTCATAATCGGCATCGGAATCAACACAAATCAAGAAAAGGAATGCTTTGAGGGCGAGCTTTCGGGAATCGCTTCGTCAATATATTCTCTTTGCGGCAAAAAGGTAGATGAAAATGCTCTTCTTTACAGGCTGACCGGAGAGATCCTTTCCATATATTCCATTCTACTTGAGGGAAAAGCCGACAATGCACCCCCTTATATCGACTATTACAAAGCTCATTGTGAAACTCTTGGTAAAGATATAAGAATTTTAAAGCCCTCAATTTCGGGCGCAAAAGATCCAAGGGAGCTGTTTCTTGAAAGACAAGAGCTTTTCCCTGTGGCAAAGGCAGTTGATATTGACAAAGATTTCAGTCTGATCGTACGCTATCCCGACATGAAAGAGGAAAAAATCGCATCGGGCGAGGTCAGCATCAGGTAAATAACAAAAGCCGTTTTTTCTGAATGGCATCGAAAGGTCAAAAAATTGAAGGAAACAAAGAAAAGAAAGTCAAAGGAAAAAAGAATAAAGGGCTTTGCCAAGGGTATGATCATTTATACTATATCGCTCGCTCTTGTTTTTGCATCTCTTATAAGCATTCTTTGTGCTTTTCTTTATACATATGAAAAAAATCTGCCCGAAAAGACGGCAGAGGATTTTTTACTCTCACTTGATGACGAAGTGCTTGCTTCGCTTGTGAAAAAAGTGGCGGGAGAAATGGGAGAATTTGAATCTCCGGAGCTTATTATCGCAAATACAGAGCATCTTTCCGGAAAGATAGATATAGCAAAGCTTGCAAAGGAATATACATCAGCAAGACCCGTTTACCGTCTCATTTGCGGCGATAAGGACATTGGAAAGCTTATCCTTTGCCCAAAAGACAAAAAAACCGCATTTGGAATCACGGTTTTTGAGGTGGATGATGCTTTTCTCTATCCCGAATCGGTGCCAGGAGCAATAGAGCTAACATCTGTTACGGTATGTATTCCCACCGGTGCTTCCCTTTTTGTCAACGGCAAAGAGGCAGGAGAGAAATATATTATAGAAAAAAACGTACAATACAGCGAAAAAACCGTTGTTACCGAAGGTACAAAATGCAATATTTATAAAATAGACGATCTTTGCCTTGTGCCGAAGCTTACTGCGGCTCAGGACTGTGAATACGTAGATCTGCATATAAAAAACGGAAAAGCCGATTGGTTTTCCGAGGAGAGAAACAGCTATTTGCTAACAGTTCCCTCAAATGCATCTGTTCGTATAAACGGAGTTACCCCATCGCCTTCTCTTGCACGACAGGGAGTGCTTTCGGCAGCACTTTCGGAATTTGAAAAGTCGATCGTTGATGCCTCGCCAAAGGCTCTTTCCTATAGAGTTTACGGCTTTTACAGCCCTTCAGACATATCTGTTACAGCAAATGGCAAGGAACTGATGGGAAAACAAACGGAGGATAAAAACGAATATATATATCTCTATTCGGACGAGAGTAGATATAGAGTGAGAATAACCGCCCCAGAAGATGCCGCAGTTTATATAAACGGAGTCAAGGTGTCGGAAAAATATCTTGTTGGAAACGGCGGATTTGAAGGACTTACTGCAGTCAAAAAATATGCATTTGATAAGAATGACACAATAGGCGTGACCTATAAAATATACGGGCTTATCTACGAGCCAACGGTATCTGCGGAAATTGACGGTAAGGAGATCCCTCTTTGCTCGCTGAAGAAAAATGAACTTGAAATAACTGCTGAATTTTACGGCAAGGAAACACCCGAAGCCGAAAGCGCAAAAAATGCCGCAGAGGAATTTACAAAAACATATTTTCATTATGTTGCAAACGGTGCTGTTGGAATCGAGGAGAATTACAACGCTCTGATCTCAAAAATGAAGACTCAAAGCCCGGCATATATGCAGATACAAAGGTCAAAGAGCAGCTTTGAATTTGTGAATCAAGGCGTTTACCGAATCGACCTTCTGGAGCCTAAGAATTTCATTGATATCGGCGGCCTTATATACTGCGAGGTGGATTATTCCGTCCATCTGCGCTTTTACAGAAACGAAAAGCTTTATGAGGGAACTCTTTCTCTCGTATTCATAAAGGAAAATGCTTCATATCTTGTTTGTGATATGGTAATAGACAGCGAGAGCTGATTTTATAGGAGTGAACGATTTGAAAAACAGTAATTCTGCATCAAGAAGCTATGCTTTGCCATTCAGAGGCTCATATTGGAGAGAGGCAATCTCGGAAATGAAGAATGTGCGTGCGCTCATAATTTGTGCATTGCTCTGTGCTGTTTCCATTATTCTCGAAAAATTTATGATACCGATAATTCCCGGGGTTTTGGAGGTCTCATTTTCATTCATTTCTATCTTCCTCTGCTCCTTTTTGACAGGACCCGTTATCGCAATCCCATGCGGCATCATAGTTGACGTTGTGGGAGCGCTCGTAAACGGCTATTCCTTCTTTTTTGGCTATACTCTTTCAGCAGTTCTGGGTGCATTTATCTACGCACTGTTCTTATACCGTACAAGGATCTCCTTTGAAAGGCTCGCCGCTGCAAGATTTACCATAAATCTCTTTGTCAATGTGCTTCTCGGCTCTGTCTGGAGAGTTGCGATGTCGGGCGGTCCTTATGGTTATTATGTCGTAATTTCGGGCATCAAAAATCTTCTTCTTTTACCCCTCGAAGTGTTTATAATGACCTTTTTCTTTGGTGCGCTGTTGCCAAGTCTAAAAAAGCTGAAGCTTTGTGACCCGACACTTGAGCTGAAGGTTTCAAGCAAAAAAATGATAATCTTTACAGTCGTTCTCATAGCCGGAACGGCTCTGCTAATTCTCTATTCGCTCAATAAAAGCGGAATAAACAGCGCAGTAAAAAACCTTTTTAACTAAAGCACTGAAAGGAAATCAAACGTTTTATGCAGAGTGAAAAGCAAAAGCACATAAGAAATTTTTCAATTATCGCACATATCGACCACGGAAAATCCACCCTTGCGGACAGAATCCTCGAATATACCGACACACTTTCACAGCGTGAGATGGAAAACCGCGTTCTTGACAATATGGACCTAGAAAAAGAAAGGGGAATAACCATAAAAAGCCGAGCGGTAAAGCTTGATTATACCGCAAAGGACGGTGAAAAATATGAGCTGAACCTCATAGACACCCCAGGTCATGTTGACTTTAACTACGAGGTTTCCAGATCCCTCAACGCCTGCGACGGCGCACTGCTCGTGGTCGACGCAACACAGGGCATCGAAGCTCAGACTCTTGCAAATGCATACCTTGCGGCAGATTCAAATCTTGAGATCGTACCCGTTATAAACAAGATAGACCTCCCTTCTGCCGATATCGAGCGCGTTAGGGGCGAGATTGCGGACATTATCGGTATTCCCGCTGACGGATGTCCTGCAGTTTCGGCAAAAACGGGGCTTAATATCGGCGATGTTCTCGATAAAATAATTTCCGATATTCCCGCACCTGAGGGGGATGAAAATGCTCCCCTCAAATGCCTTATCTTCGATTCATATTACGACAGTTATCTTGGCGTTGTGGTCTATGTCCGAGTTATGGACGGCAAGCTCCATGCAGGCGAAAGAATAAAACTGATGAATACGGGTGCTGAATTTGATGTTGTCGAGGTTGGCACAATGGAGCCTTTCGGTCTTGCCAAATGCGACGAGCTTTCAGCGGGTATGGTAGGATATATTACCGCCAGCATCAAGTTTATCGGTGATACAAAGGTCGGCGACACGGTTACTCATGCAGAAGCTCCCACATCCGAGCCCTGCGAGGGATTTAAGAATGTTCTCCCCATGGTGTTTTCAGGCATCTATCCCGCAGACGGTGCAAAGTACAGCGATCTGCGCGATGCTCTTGAAAAGCTTCAGCTCAACGATGCGGCACTGATATTTGAGCCGGAAACATCTATCGCTCTCGGCTTTGGATTTCGCTGCGGCTTCCTCGGGCTTTTACACATGGAGATAATCGAGGAACGACTTGAAAGAGAATTTAATCTTGACCTTATCACAACCGCCCCCAGCGTTATCTATGAGATAACAAGGCGAGGCGGTGAAAAGATAAGGATAGACAATCCATCGAATTTCCCGACCGTTGACGAGATAGAAACCGCTTATGAGCCGATGGTGAAGGCAAATATAATCACCCCCACAGAATTTGTTGGCGGTCTTATGGAGCTTTGCCAGGACAGGCGCGGAGTTTTCATAGACATGAAATATATTGACACGCAGCGTGTTGAGCTTCACTACGATCTGCCTCTGAACGAGATAATCTATGACTTTTTCGATGCTCTTAAGAGCCGTTCAAGGGGGTATGCCTCCCTTGACTACGAGCTTTCCGAATATGCACCCTCGAAGCTGGTCAAGCTTGACTTTATGCTTAACGGCGAGATAGTGGACGCCCTTTCCTTTATCGTTCATGAAGAAAAGGCATATGCAAGAGCAAGGAGAATTGCCGAAAAGCTTAAGGAAAATATCCCGAGACAGCTCTTTGAGATACCGATTCAGGCAGCAATAGGCTCAAGGATCATTGCAAGAGAGACGGTCAAGGCACTTCGCAAGGATGTTCTTGCAAAGTGCTATGGCGGAGATATCACAAGAAAGAAAAAGCTGCTTGAGAAGCAGAAGGAAGGTAAGAAAAAAATGCGTCAGCTTGGCTCAGTGCAGGTTTCTCCCGAGGCATTCATGGCTGTTCTGCGTCTTGACGACGAAAACTGATAATCGGAGTTTAAAAATGAAAGAGAAGAAAAACCTTGGGCTTTATCTCCACATCCCGTTTTGCGAAAAAAAATGCGATTATTGCGATTTCTATTCCTTTACCCCCGATGATAAGCGAACGGTGGAAAGCTATGTTTCGGCAATGATGCTCCAGATGGAGGATATTTCGGACACTTGCCGCGGTCACGTCGTTGATACGGTCTATTTCGGAGGCGGAACACCGTCACTGCTCCCTATCTCTCAATTTTCAAGGCTAATGGATTCGGTGCGTAGAAATTTCAGAATAGCAAAAGATGCAGAGATCACAAGCGAGGCAAATCCCGGCACTGTGGATCTTAAATATTTGAAAGCTCTGCGTAAGCTCGGCGTAAACCGCCTGAGCCTGGGAATGCAGAGCCTTGACGACAGAGAACTGAGAACTCTTGGCAGAATACACAGTGCAAATCAGTTTATATCAACCTTTGATGCCGCAAGACGAGCCGACTTTGATAATATCAGCGTTGACGTCATGTACGGACTTCCGAATCAAACTCTTTCGTCCTTTGTTGATACTCTGCGGGGAGTTACCATGATAGACCCCGATCATATTTCCCTTTACTGTCTCAAAATAGAAGAAAATACGCCCTTTTTTGCCACGCTTGACACATTAGCTCTTCCCGACGACGATACCGAATACGATATGTATATGAAAGCGGTGGATTTCCTTTCGGCAAGGGGCTTTGAAAGATACGAAATGAGCAATTTTTCCAGAGACGGCAAATACTCCAGACACAATATGAAATATTGGAACTGCGATGAATATATCGGCATCGGTGCATCGGCTCATTCATATTTCGGAGGCGAAAGATATTCGATTATTCGCAATGCAGAATCATATGTAAACGGCCTTGAAATACTCGAGGCAGGTATTCCGATCATAAAGGACAGCCGATTCATCGACAAAAAAGAGAGCATGAATGAATATGTCATGCTCCGTATGCGACTTGAAGCTGGAGTTGATATGAATGAATTTAAAGCTCGCTTCGGCACTGATTTTTATTCCAAATTCGGGCATTTGTTTGAGGAATATGTAGAGGGCGGATTCGTTAAAAGGATCGGAGACAGTTACGCCTTTACGTCAAGAGGAATGTTCGTTAGCAATTATATCCTCTCGGCAGTCCTTGATTTCACCCCCGAGGAAATGAGCACTCTTTAAATTTATATAAATTTTTGATGATGGCACTTGACAAGGTAATTTTTTTATAATATAATACAGCGTGTATGTAAATCATTTATGCAAAAGGAGATATAAAAAATGGCAGATAATAAGAAAAAAATTGAAGAAATGGCAGAGGAGCTTCCCGAAACCTATACTCTCACAGACGAAGAAGGCAACGAATTTGAGGTTGAGCTTCTTGCTTCCTTTGAATTTGAAGGCAAACAGTATAAGGCTATCACACCGGTTGATACTGCTCCTGCAAAAAAGGGCGAGGATCAGATGATCGAATATGATATCCTTGAAATTACCACCGATGAGAACGGCGAGGAGATCCTTACCTCCATCGAAGATGACGAGGAGTTCGACAAGATAGCAGATTTCTTCGACGACGCATTTTTTGGAGAGGTAGATTACGACGCATAATTTTTGTGGCTCTGCACATACTATCCTTGAAAAAAGCTACCTGCTTAGTTCGTGATATTGGGGCAATTGAGACCCACAATTTGAAATTGGAGTCCGGATAAACTTCCGCTTTGGATTGCAGGCCTCCCATGCCGTGCAACGATTGACTTGTCTCGGCTCGGTTATGGACGTTGGAAGCAGTAAAAGAAGCGGAGAGGACACCACCTTGCTACGCAGGGTTTTCAAATTCCTCTTTACACGGCTCGGCGGGATCTTATTTAAGAGAATCTTGCGAAACTGATAATTTATTTTGTAGATAATTTTAAATTAAATAATTTTAGCGAAAAACCAAGGTGAAATACTTGGTTTTTTGTTTTATTTCATCAAACAGGAATTTATGGATTTACTAAAATTCTTATTTAACATCTTACAAAAAAAGCCAAGGAGTATAAATCCTTGGCTTTTAAACGTGAAAAAATTACTGAGCCGCATCAACGATTGCGGTGAACTTGGAAGCAACGAGGGATGCGCCTCCGATAAGACCGCCGTCAACATTTACCTTTGAAAGAAGCTCTGCCGCATTTGCATCGTTCATAGAGCCTCCATACTGAATTGTGATAGCCTCAGCCGCATCTGCACCATAAAGCTCTGCGATAGTTGCTCTGATAACTCCGCAGGTCTCGTCTGCCTGCTCAGGAGTTGCTGTGAGACCTGTTCCGATTGCCCAAACAGGCTCATAAGCGATGATAACATTTTTCAGTTCTTCTGCCGTAACATCCTTAAGATCGAGCTTCGTCTGCATGGCAACAACTTCATTTGTGATGCCGTTAAGTCTCTCGTCCTTAACCTCGCCAAGGCAGAGGATAACCTTCATGCCAGCAGCAAGAGCCGCCTTTGTGCGGAGATTTACAGTTTCGTCCGTCTCACCGAAATACTGTCTTCTCTCGCTATGACCGATAATTACGTATTCAACACCCATGCTTGTGAGCATCTTTGCGGAAACCTCGCCGGTGTATGCACCTTTTTCTGCAAAATGTACGTTCTCGGCACCGATCTTGATGTTAGAGCCCTTTGCCGCCTCCATTGCCGCATAAATATCAACGTAAGGAGCGCAGAAAACTATGTCACAAGCGTCCTTGCCAGCCACCATGGGCTTGATCTCCTCGATGAAAGCCTTTGCCTCGTCGGGAGTAAAATTCATCTTCCAGTTACCTGCGATAACTGTACGTCTCTTAGCGTTATTCATATTAAAAACATCCTTAATTAAATTTAATGTGAGGACTTAAGCAATAGCCAAGCCCCTTTTTGAAAGTTTTGCGGGGTTCGGGGGGCCTTTTCAAAAGCCCCCCGTAATTATTTATTTGCTTTCGAGGCAGCTGATACCGGGAAGATCCTTGCCCTCGAGGAATTCGAGAGAAGCTCCGCCGCCTGTGGAAATATGAGTGATTCTGTCTGCATAGCCGAGCTGCTCGCAAGCCGCCGCACTGTCACCACCGCCAACGATGGAGATAGCATCGGAATCAGCAAGAGCTGAAGCAACTGCATTTGTACCCTTTGAGAGAGTGGGGTTTTCGAAAACGCCCATAGGACCGTTCCAAACAACGGTCTTTGCAGCCTTTACTGCCTCGGAGAAGAGAGCCACTGTCTTTTCACCGATGTCGAGACCTTCCATATCTGCAGGGATCTCGTTTGAAGGAACTGTCTTAACGTCAACGGGAGCGTCGATGGGGTTGGGGAAGGAAGCAGCAACGACTGTGTCAATAGGAAGAAGAAGCTTAACGCCCTTTTCCTCTGCCTTTGCCATCATATCCTTGCAGTAATCGATCTTCTCGGAATCAAGAAGAGAATTACCAACACCATAGCCCTTTGCAGCGAGGAACGTATAAGCCATCCCTCCGCCGTTGATGAGTGTAACAACCTTTGTGAGAAGGTTGTTGATAACGTTGAGCTTATCGGAAACCTTTGCGCCGCCGAGAATAGCAACGAATGGTCTCTCGGGATTCTCAAGAGCCTTACCCATGATGCCGATCTCCTTCTGGATAAGGTAACCGCAAACTGCAGGGAGATAGTCAGCAACGCCTGCTGTTGTTGCATGAGCTCTGTGAGCAGTACCGAAAGCGTCATTTACAAAGATATCAGCCATAGAAGCCAGCTCCTTTGCAAATTCGGGATCATTCTTTTCTTCTCTTGCATCAAAACGAACGTTTTCGATAAGCACAGCCTCGCCGCACTTAAGAGCTGCAACCTTTGCCTTTGCATCGGGGCCTATGATATCCTCAGCAAAAGCAACCTTTCCGCCGAGATCCTCATTAAGTCTGTCTGCAACGGGCTTAAGAGTAAGCTTTTTCTTATCGCCCAAAGCCTTTTCAAGGTAAGCAGCCTTTGCAGCAGGCTGCTCTGCCTCGGGAAGCGCAGCAACCGCCTTCTTTTCCTTCTTCGTGAGACCAAAGCCCTCTGTGAAAATATTATGCGGTTTACCCATGTGAGAACAGAGGATTACCTTTGCACCCTTGTCCATGAGGTATTTGATGGTGGGAAGTGCGCCAACAATTCTCTTGTCACTTGTGATCTTGCCGTCCTTCATAGGAACATTGAAGTCGCAGCGTACAAGGCAAGTTTTGCCGGCTACGTCGATGTCTTCGATGGTTTTCTTGTTATAAGTCATGTTAGAAATCCGCCTTTCTAAATTTTTTACTTAATAAAAATATTTTCCAATTTAGTATTATATCACAATTTTTTTGTTTTTACAACAGTTTTTGTTATTTTTTTGGCAATTAGGAAAAAATCAGCAATGTTTCATAAAAAACCGAGCAAAAATCTGCCAATCTTCTCGCGAAAAGTAATGACATCCGCTTCTCAAATGATATCCGACTTTCCCTTCATGGAAAAAATCTCCCGCTGCGGGGGCTCTCTGGGGGACAATGAATCCCTTTCCGTATTTTTCAAAAACGGATGAAGCCGCATGACAGCAGAGATATTCGGAAAATGGGTCCGCCCATTCATCCTCCTCAGCACTTGCCACATAAACGCATCTCGGTGCAATGAGAGCAAGCAGCCAATGCTGGTCAAACGGAAGAGACGCCTCTGCATCGCTGTATTTCTTATAATTTTCGCAGAACCAATAAGGAAATCTTTCTGTGATATCCTTAATTTTCTCACCCTTTTTATCTCTCGTGATCGCCGCACCGCTGCATCCCGAATCATTTGAATAAGCGCAGCAGAAGCGTTCATCATAAGCCGCTGTCACAAGTGCGGTTTTTCCAAGTCTTGAATGACCGCATACAGCAACGCGTTTCTTATCAATTTCGGGAACAGTTTCAATATAGTCCATAATACGCATTGCCGCCCATGCCCACATCATCAGCTTTCCGCAATCATTCGCTTTTCTGCCATTGGAAAACAAAACTCCCGCAAGGCCGTCACTCATATCATCGGTATCGCTTGATACCTCCTTGTGATTTACGGTGAACACCGCAAAACCAAGATCGGTGAGCTCCTCGGTCGGCTGAAAAATATCGGGAATATCCGAGCGAAAATTGATATGGACTATGGCAGGAAGCGCATTTTTTCCATTTGGGATCACCGAATAAAATGGAAATTCAAAATGTCCGAAAGCTGCGTCTATCCTTGCCACGATTTTAAGCAACCGTGCTTTTCCTGCTGCAAATCTTTCGTTTTTTTCAACAATTTCGAATTCTGTTTTATCGGGCGAAGGCGGCAAAAATCCGTATTCATTCTCCGATAGGATTTTTTTGATCTCTTCCCTTGCATCGCCGTCATATTTTTCAAGCAAAGGAAGATCCCTTTTTGCCAATTCTTCTCTCACCATAATATTATCCTCCAGCGTTTATCTTTGCGACCTTAGCCTTTGCCGCCTCATGCTCTCGATTTGTACGCGAGAAATAAGTGTTTCCGTAGTTATCCGAAACAAAATAATAATATTTCGTCTTTGCAGGCCAGAGTGCGCATGTTATCGCCTCGTAGCCGGGATTTGCGATGGGACCGGGGGGAAGTCCCTCATAGAGATATGAATTATAGGGGGTATCGTAATTCAGATCCTCACCCGTAAGAGCGCTCTTTCTCTCTCCGTCACGCACCTGTATTGCATACATTATAGTGGCGTCACTTTCGAGCCTTGGAAAATCGGCACTGTTAAGACGGTTGTGGAAAACCGAGGATACGGTCTCATAATCGTTTGCATATCTCGCTTCCTTCTCTATCATCGAAGCAAGAGTCATTATCTCATCCACCGTATAGCCATGCTCTGCCGCCTTTTCATAAAAATCCTCAGAGAAGATGACGTCAAATCGGTTGAGCATTTTATAGATTACAGTAACTTCACTGCTGCTCTTATAAAATTCATAGGTATCGGGATAAAGATATCCCTCAAGACGGTATGTCCTGCCCGTAAGGTCGGATTCATTCAGCTCCCTTACAAAATCATAATCAAAATCATAATTATTTATAGCATCAATAAATCCCTCTCTCGTACCTATGCCATTTTCCGTGAAAAGGTCGATCATCTCATCAACCGTATAACCCTCGGGGATAGTGATTCGCACTACCTCATAGGATTTATGAGGTACAAATGCATAGAAAAGCTCGTCATAATTCATCATGCCGTTGACGGTATAATCGCCTGCCACAAATTCATATGTCTTATCTATCTTTTTAAGCTTTGCATATATAACAAGCAGATCGGGATACTTTACGACTCCTGCGTCACCCAAAATATCGGCAATTTCCTCAACCGTTGCGTACTCGGGAATTGAAACCTCGACCTGATCCGAATCCTTTACAAAGGCATACATATCGTTGGCAAAAACGATAACATAATAGGAGATAAGTGCAGACACCGCAACAACGACTACTATATATAGAATAGCCTTAATAAGGCTCATAATGGTGCCTGAGCCGCTGCCATCTTCTTCCTCATCGTCTCTGCCTCGGCGAAGCCTTGCTTCCTTGCTCTTCTGAGCCATTTTCATATTTTTTCGGTCAATGCTCTTGGTATCGGAATTGTTTTGCATTGCCCTGCGTACGGGTGCAGGCACGGCAGTGACCTGAGGTGATTTTTGTTTCCCCATCGAAGGATTTTGAATGATCCTTCTCTGCACCGTCCCATTTGCAGATCTTGCCTGTCCCGCTCTGACAGGTCTTTCTGCCTGAGACGCACCGTTCGTGCTGATTCCGAGAGTATTTCTCGCACTATTCGCCCCAGGACGCCGTACATTTCCCTGTGCCTGAGGTCTTGCAGGTGAGCCGAAACGCTGAGACGGGTTATTTGTTCCCCTCTGCTGCATCCCCTGTCCATTATTTCTGTTATATCCGTTATTATTCATAAAACACCTTCTTTCCTTCTACCCTCGGAAGCTAAATGTCGGTGGTGATTATCAAAAAAGTAATGCCGCCAAGATAAATATCAAATAGCAAACCAATGCGCTCGGTGCAAGGAGTGATTCAACAGCTCCATCGCCTTTTTTACCTTTCGGAAGATAATCTGCACTCTTATTTTGCCTCGAATATCTCCTATAAAGCCTTGCCGTCTCTCCGCAGAAAAGCGTAGCTAAAAGCAAAAATGCTCCGAAAAGCAACAGTAGAAAAAGTTCAGTGCTTCCCGTTGTGCTGTAAACCTCTCCTGCAAAGCCCTGTCCGAAAAGTCCGTACAAATTATAAAGAAAATGGACTATTATGGGGCCAAGCACGCTTCTCGTTGCATAAAGAACCGAAAAAAGTACTGCACCCGCAAAGAAATATATAACGAGCTGCTTTATATCAAAATGTATCATTCCGAAAAGCAGGGTTGACATTATAAAGGACGTAAAAATTCCATATTCCTCATATTCCGCACAAAGAAGAGAGCGGAAAAAAAACTCCTCGCATATTGCCGGCACTATCGCATATGCGATAGTGACAAATATTATCTCCTCTGCGCTTCCGTCATGTGAAGCCACAAAGGAATTATAAAGGGAAAACTGATCCTGCGATGCTCCGTCGGCAAAAATTATATTAAGGAGCAATGAGCCGCAAATAAGCGCTGCAGAAGCCAAAATAGTGACAAGGAGCTGCTGCCCGTAAAGAAAACGAAGCCTAAGCTTCATAGAATATCCCTCGCCCCGAAGCCTTGAATATATCACTGCGGGAAGCAGAAAGATAAATATCTGAAGAACTATAACTCCAACATACTCATTTTCTCCCGTAACGACCGGAATATCAATTATTCTCGACAGAAGGAGAAGTAAATAAACAAGTGCCACGAGAATAGGCGCTATCATATTCGATTTAAATTTGGAAAGCACCCTGTCATCTCCTTTTTAATGATTTTATCAGTATGCAAGAACTGCTTTTTTTAGCTCCAAAGCCTTTTCAGCACCGCAAATGGCAGCTACAAGCTCGAGACCGAATTCCAGAGCAACACCCATGCCCGCTCCCGTTATTATCTTTCCGTCGCGAACTACCTTTTTATCACACACAACTGCTCCCTCGAGATATTTTTCGAAGCCGGGATAGCAGATCGCCTCTTTTCCGCGCAGATATCCTCTTTTTCCGAGGACGGACGGCGCAGCGCATATAGCGCAAACATAAGCATCATTCGCCATGGCATCCTCAAGAGCCTTTGCAACGATTTTTGATGCCTCAAGGTTCGTAGTTCCGGGAAGTCCGCCGGGAAGAATGACCATTTCGGGCTTTTCGTCCAAAAGCTCACTTTCCTTCATATCCGCCTTCACCGAAATCCCGTGCGAACCTGTTACAATATCGCCGTTTCCCACCGAAACAGTCCTTATATCAACTCCTGCCCTGCGCAGAAGATCGAGAGGACAAAGAGCCTCTATCTCCTCAAAACCCTCTGCAAGAAACATATATACCATATCTTTTACCTCATCACGCAAGAAATGCGGTTATCTCTTTAACAGAGACTTCGATCTCTTCTCTTGTTTCAAGATTCTTTATTTTTGCAACTCCGTGCTCAAGCTCACTGCCTCCCATAATAACAACATGAGAATATTTACCCTTCACCGCATAATCTATCTGCTTGCCAAATTTTTTAACACCGGTATAGAAGCTCGTTACAACCCCCGCCTTGCGGAGCGAATCAACGATGGGAGCATATTTTTCAATGGGGACGTCTTCAAATCGAGCAACAAGCACCTTCTTCTCGCTCTTGTAAAGATCGGGAACGAGATCGTGGGTAAAGAGGAAGTTTTCAAGGGTAACATCACCCATTCCGTATCCCACGCCCGAAACCTTTGCGTTCTTTGCAAAAAGTCCAACAAGATTATCGTATCTGCCGCCGCCAAACATAGCACGATTGTTTTCGGGAGCCTCGTCAAAGACCTCAAAAACAGTTCCTGTATAATAATCAAGACCCCTGATAATTCCGAAATCGAAGGTGCAATATTTATCAAGCCCCATTTTTTCAAGGGCATCAAAGAGCGAAACAAGCTCCATTGAACCTACCGAATCGGGGCAAAGGGCGGTTGCGGCCTTAACGTCCATCGTGTAGAGTGCGTCGATCTTTTCTATCTGTTCCGCAGAAAGTCCAAGCTCTGTCATATCCTTAACATAAGCATCTCTCGGGATCTTATTCTTTCTGTCAACGACCTTTGATACCTTCTTTGCACCGTCTGCATCCGTTCCGCAGATAGCGGCGATAACGTCATTAAAGAAACGGCGGTTATTGATATGAACCTTAAACATAGTTTCATCCGCATTGAAGGAACAAAGAACTGCAATCGCACTCTGAATGATATCAAGATCTGCTTCGTAAGTATCGCAGCCAAAAAGGTCAACATTCAGCTGCCAGAATTCACGAAGTCTGCCTCGCTGGGGACGCTCATAGCGATACATATTGGGTATCGAGAACCATCTGAGGGGGAAATTAAGCTCGCCGAGCTTTGCAGCGACCATTCTTGCAACACTGGGTGTCATTTCAGGACGGATAGCAAGATCTCTACCGCCTCTGTCGGTGAAATTATAGGTCTGCTCACGGGCAAGCTCATCTCCGCTTTTTGCGGCATAAAGCTCAAGGGATTCGAGCATAGGGCCGTTATATTCGTCGAATGCACAAAGCTCCAAAGTTTGGCGAATCTTGCCAAAAAACCAATTACGAAGCTTCATTTCCTCGGGATAAAAATCTCTTGTGCCTTTATATGGCTGTGTTGACAGTTTTTCCATTTTTATATAACCTTTCGATTGTAAAATTCATTTTTTCACACAAATATTCATTATATTATAACACAATTATTTCCGTTTGTCTACATATCAATGTAAATTTTTGTTTATTCTTTATTTAAACGCCAAACAAGGCAAATTTGACTTTGGGCAAAGAAAAAACACAAAAAGCAATCCGCAGAACTGATTGCTTTTTATGACAAAATATTATCGTGATTATAAATTCGCTATCTGCTTTTACTCAAACAAGCATAATCAGTCAAAAATAAAGCTAAGCATAGCACGAAAAGCCACCAATGCAAGAAGCACATAAACAAGAGTTAGATCAAGCTTCACCTTAAAGCATATTTTCGGCTTATTACCGTCATCGTTGCTATTTCTGCATGGAAGCAGGGTAATATCCCCCTTGGTATCAATACGAAGCATAGGTTTTTTTGCCTCTCTCCATATAAATCCCGCTTTTCTTAAAAGCACTACAAAAAAATCTTTTTTCATATGAAAGTCCCCCTCTCATAAATCAATTTTCGGCAAGTACGTTCTTGTCAAGAGTAACATTTCCGTCAACAGCGTTCTCAAAGGTAACAACTCTGCAAAAAAAACTGCCTTGTCATTTTCCTTTATTTCATTGTTCACTGCTCTTACTGAAATTATACCCGATTATATGTCAATATCGTTTTTTAGCCGATGCCGTTATTATAATTTCCAAACAATGCAAATCTTTCACATCCCTCAAAAACTAATATTTAGCTTTTGGGTGACCTTTTCCTTTATCATCTCAGAAATTTCTACAATATCAATGGGCATTTCGCCCTCAAAGCAGCGTATTCTTTCCCAGCCAAGTTTTTCGGATGAATAGATGGCGGCTTCATAGCTGTTAATTAGGTGCATAGCATCAAGCTCGTGAATATCCTTTATCTGTCCCGTCGCCTCCGAGCGGTGACTGACCAGTGCCATCGAAATTTCGGGCGTCATTTCAAGATAAAGAACAAGGTCCGGCTCAGGCACCCCCAGCTTTTTATATTCATAGTCCCAGAGCCATGAAAGAAAAGAATCCCAATCCTCCTTTGGCATTTTGGAAAGCTGATGGACGGCATTTGCCGTTGTAAATCGGTTGGCAATCACAACGGTTTCAGGGTCATCAATGTCTTTTTTCCAATCCGTGCGATAGCTTACATACCTGTCAGCTGCAAAAAATGACGATGCAGCATATGCATTTGTGTCCTCGGGACGATCTCCCAGCTTTCCGCCAAGATACATACGCACAAGACTGCTACCCTCACTTTCATACATAGGAAAGGATAAAAGCCTTACCTTATAGCCCGCCCTTTCAAGCTTCTCCTTTAAAAGCTCGGACTGCGTTCCTTTTCCCGAGCCGTCGAGACCGTCTATTACAATAAATTTTCCCAAAACAGGCACTTCCTTTACTGAATATCATTATTGACTACCATTTCCATATACATCTGCTTAGTTATCAGCACCTCGCGAGGCTTCTGTCCCTCGGGTGCGCCAACATAACCAAGCTGCTCCATCTTGTCGATGAGCTTTGCAGCCCTGCCATAGCCAAGAGACAAACGACGCTGAATGAGCGAGGTGGATATCTTTCCACATTCGATTGCAAGCTCGATAGCGGGACGGAGCATGGGGTCTGAACCATCGTCCACACCAATCTCTCCAGCGCCTCCCTTTTTCGGGGCATCCAGCCTTGCGGCAGCCGCTTCGATTCCCTCAACGATATTGCTATCGTATTCTGCCTTGCCCGTGTTGGTCCTTATATAATCGCAAACCGATTCAACCTCACCATCGCTGACAAATGCACCCTGCACACGGAGCGGCTTTGCTGCGCCAACGGGAGCATAAAGCATATCGCCTCGACCCATAAGCTTTTCTGCGCCCGCAATGTCGATAATAGTTCTTGAATCCACCTGTGAAGCCACGGTACAAGCAATTCTTGATGGTACGTTTGCCTTGATAAGACCCGTGATAACATCAACGGACGGTCTCTGCGTACCGATGATGATGTGCATTCCCGCCGCTCTCGCCTTTTGTGCAAGACGACAAATGGAGTTTTCAACATCGTCGGGGGTCGTCATCATAAGGTCTGCAAGCTCGTCGATAATAATGACGATCTGAGGCAGATGCTCTCTGTCGGGATCGTTCTTTATTGCTTCATTATATGACTTTATGTCTCTGACGCCAACCTCCTCAATGAGCTGGAAGCGTCTTTCCATCTCCTCGACCATCTTGATAAGCGCACCCGCCGCCTTTTTAGGATCGGTAACGATAGGAGCGATAAGATGGGGAATATCCTTATATATCTTGAATTCAACGGTCTTTGGGTCGATGAGAAGAAGCTTAACCTCGCTTGGCTGTGCCTTATAAAGAAGGCTTATGATAAGGCAGTTGATACAAACAGACTTACCCATTCCCGTTGCACCCGCAATAAGCAAGTGAGGCATCTTTGAAATATCAAAAATTATAGGATTTCCCGCAACGTCCGCACCAAGACAAGCAGTAACTTTGCTCTTGCTCTCGGAAAATTTGGAGCTTTCGAGTATGGTACGCAAATAAACGGTGCTTGGACTCTTGTTCGGCACCTCGATACCAACTGCGCTCTTGCCCGGTATCGGTGCTTCAATACGAACCCCCCCTGCCGCCGCAAGGTTAAGAGCAATATCATCAACAAGATTTGAAATACTGCGAACTCTCGTGCCTGCCTCGGGCTGAAGCTCGTATCTTGTAACTGTAGGTCCTCTTGAATAGCCCACTATCTTGGTCTTTACATTGAAGCTGAGCAAAGTTTCCTGAAGCTTTTCTGCGGTTGAACGAAGCTCTGCCGTAAAGTTGTCATTCTTAGAATTTTTATCCTCGGTAAGAAGTGAAATAGGGGGGTATATTTCGGCTCGAAGCTGCTCACCAAAGGGGGGCTTTTCAGGCTTTATATCTGTGACGGTTGCCTTTTTAACGGTTATAAAGTCGTCATCCGAGCTCGCCTTTTTGGGCTTGTTCTCCCATGGCACTTCGTTTTCTGATTTTTCTTCTTTTTTATCATCATTGCCGCCAAAAAGAGCGTCAAGGCTGTCGTCAAGCTCCTTTTCATCAATAACAAGGGGTTTTTTTACACTCTTACCCTCAAGATCTGTGCCATTTATTATATCTTCAAAAGGCTTTTCTTCCATCTCATTCATCTGTGAGGGATTGCTCATAAATTCAAGCCCCAAGTCTTCGGGAGTTACATCCTCAACAACGTCCGGCTCGATTTCAATATCAAAAGAACGCTTACGCTTTCGCAGAGGGGAATGTTCAACATTCTCCGCTATCTCATCGGGAGATTTTGCGATGAATTTCGGTTTGTTTATAAACACGGGGTCTTCTCCCGATGCTATCTCCTCTGCCCGTCTTTCGGCCCGCACTCTGGCTCTGTATTTGAGATAAATAATGATATTATCGGGCGTCATTCCAAGAAGGAACATAACGGTTATGAGCAAAACTGCAATAATGACTATAAGAGAGCCTGCAAAGCGCAGCCCCCAGAAGGAAAGCTGACCGATAAATCCACCCACGATTCCGCCGCCTGCAAGGGCGCAGCCGCTTCTCCAAAGCTTTACTGGATTCCACGTCTGAAGGTTTATATTTCCTTGAAGCACGCAAACATGAATAAGCGCAGAAGTCAAAAGGACACACAAAACAGAAAAAAATATCTTATAAAAGGTTTGAGAAGCGTCAATGCTCTTTCTCCATACAAATGCAAGATAAACGAGCAAAATCGGGATAAGAAAAGCACCGAAGCCGAAAAATCCGAGCAAAATGTCGCTGACAAATTTTCCGACGACTCCCATTGCTTCGGGCTTGTTTAAAATATTTACAAGCAAAAAGCAGATGGAAAGGAATAGTGCTACGACGGCAAAAATATAAGGCAAAATCTGGTGAATGAGCTGCTTTGAGTTTGCCTTTAAAGGGCATTTTTGCGTTTCCTTTGCAGAAATTTTTTTATTATTACCGACCTTTTTTTTGCTTGATGGAACAGGTGCGTTTTTGACAGACTTTTTGGTTTCCTTTGACTTCATTTATCATGCGGTCCTTTCGATTTATTTGAATTGGGGTATAAAAAACACTCCCATGCACAAAATAGTATAAATACCTACCTTATATTATATCACTTTTTACTAAAAATTACAAGAGAATTGCGGAATTTTTATATTCCCATTGAGGTTAGCATGATAAAAAAGCGTATCGGCACAATACAAAAAATGTTTATTCTCGGTCTTGGCGGTTTTTTTGGCGGACTCGCAAACGGACTTTTAGGTGCGGGAGGAGGAATAATAATGACTTTTGTTCTTGAAGCAGTAATGACTGAGAGCGAAATGGCAAGACGCGATATTTTTGCAAATGTCATTGCCGCAACTCTCCCCATCTCACTTTTTTCAACGATAATTTATGGCATGAGAGGCGACCTTCAGGTCCAAAAATTTGGAAATTTTGTCATTCCCGCAGTGGTCGGCGGACTTGCGGGCGCATATCTTCTCTCGAAGATCAGTCCTATTTGGCTTAAAAGATTTTTTGCCATCCTTGTTATCTGGTCGGGAATATATATGGTGATAAAATGAGCGATGCGATATTTGGATTTGCAGCGGCACTTCTTTCGGGGCTTGGAATCGGAAGTGGCGGACTGCTCGTGATATACCTTACCCTTGCGGAAAACTACGAACAGATCACAGCCCAAGGACTTAATCTTCTTTTCTTTCTTTTTTCATCGGGAGCGGCAATGCTTTTTCATGTTACAAAGCGAAAGATCAACTATTCCACAGTTCTTTTTCTTGTGATTTTCGCACTTTTCGGGGTGCTTATCGGCACTTTGCTTCTGAAGCGTCTGGGCGGAGAAGCTGTAAGAAGGGTATTCGGAATCATGTTGGTTTTTTCGGGGATCGTTACACTTAAAAGGCAAACAAAAAGTTAAGCTAAGAGTTGTCGAACAATGAGATAGATTTGACAAGCTCTTTCCGGCAAAGACTATTTTCCCGTCTTTTATTACAATAAAAAAACCCGACTCGGATAAACGAGTCGGGTCGAAATATTTGAACTATTAATCAGCGTGATTAAGTTCGGGGTATTCCTCGTATGTACCTTCGATCTTAGCAACAACCTGATCCTTATAAGTCTCAATTGTAGAAGCGATAGCCATTTCGTTTTTAGTTGCAAGATCTTTGAGTGCGTTATTAAGACCGGAAGCCCAAACGTATGGAACTGCAACCTCAACACCGCGAGTACCGCGAACATGTTTAAGGACGTCAATAGACTCCTTCTTACCAAGTGCCTTCAGAGATACGTGGATATCATAGTATCTGGGCAAAAGATCTGCATATGACTCATATGTAAGATAGTCGACGATCTTACCTGTTCTCTCAAGGTTTGTATTCGTATTAGGAATACAGAAAGAGAGACAGTAGGTGAAGATATTGGAGTTATAGCTCTCCTGATCAACATCGAACTTAGGCTGAGGAAGCAGACCGAAGTTGCCTTCCCATTGACGAAGCATTGTTGCTCCCTTAAGCTCTCCATGGAGGAAGAGGGAACGGTTTGCCATGAAGATACTGTAGTATCCATCGGGGTTAAGGTCACCTGATGAGCCAAGCACGTACATACCGTCATCAGGACCGTAGAATTTGATAAGCTCTTCCCAAATCTGAGAGAATCTTGTATCGGTATCAGCTGTAAACTGGTATCTGCCGTTTTCGTCACGGCTTGCGTACTCTGCACCCATACCATATGCGAAATAATCAGGATTTCCAAAGTCAACCACACCGTATTTTGCATTTCCGTTTACATCGAATACGAAGGAAGTATCGCCGTTGAGATTAGCAGCAACTGCGCAGTACTTTTTAAGCTCGTCAAAGGTCCATTTGCCGTCAAGTGCCAGCTGGAAGGGGGCCTCAAGGCCGAGTCCAGACATCATATCCTCGTTGAAGTACATACACCAAATGCCCTCGAATGCCATAAGGTGAAGGTCACTTGTCGCATAGAAGAGTCTGTTTTCAATTATATTTCTTTGGATAAGAGGCTGATCCCACCAGACCTTATCAATGTGGAGTTCCTCAATTTCGAGAAGGTCATAGAAAAGGTTCTCGGAAATAAGAGGAGTGAGGGACGTTGAGGGAATGTACATTGCATCATAAACATCCTCATCCGCAAGAATAAGTGTCTTTGCATAAGAAGCAATGTCCTCATAAGGCTTTGTTTCTTCGCTGATGGTAATGTCAAACTTTTCCTCTGCAAGCAGGTTTCTCGTGAAGCAGCAGTCATCAAGAACGTCACCTGTCATATCGGGATCAAGGTAAACGTACATAAAGAAGGCAGTGGAAGCATCGCTGTTGAGGAATGTAAAATCATATCCGTCATAGGTTACGCCCTCTGCACCACCCGGTACATATGTTTCAGCTGTAAGGCGAGGATCGTATGTTTCAAGATACATACTTTCTTCGATCTCGCGAGAACTGAGCGTGTCATCTTCAAAGTATTCGTCACCTGAGTTTGCGGCCTCATCGCCACAAGAAGCAAGAACGAACACAGAAAGAAGCATTACGAGTGCGAGCAAAAATGTTAAAGCTCTTTTCATTGTTTTTCTCCTTTGTTGGTTTTTTGGTTTTCTCATTATACCATGCAATTGTGAATTTTTTATGACTTTCAGGAAACTTTTTCATTTTTCATCACTTTGTACAGATACACCCCCCAGTTTTGTGCATTTATTACAACCTGTTTGCCTATTTTTTCCATAGTCGACTTTCTAAACTTTTAAATATTTTGTCTTTTTCTATTGAAAAATTACCGTTTATGTGATATAATAGGTATTGATTGTTCTGGGTTTAAAAACCGAAGAGGAGATGCGTCATGAATATCGGATTTGATAATGACAAATATTTGAAAATGCAGTCTGAGCATATCAGGGAAAGAATAGCAAAGTTTGGCGGCAAGCTCTATCTTGAGTTTGGCGGCAAGCTTTTTGACGATTTCCATGCTTCGCGCGTGCTTCCCGGATTTGCCCCCGACAGTAAGCTCCAAATGCTCCTTCAGCTCAAGGACAGAGCAGAGGTGGTTATTACTATCAACTCATTCGATATTGAGAAAAATAAGGTCAGAGGAGACCTTGGAATAACATATGACCTCGACGTGCTTCGTCTCATGGACGCTTTCAAGGAGGTGGGGCTTTATGTTGGTAGTGTGGTGCTTACTCGATTTGAGTCCCAGCCTGCAGCTGTCGCCTTCAAGGAAAGGCTTGAAAAGTTAGGCATCAGAGTTTACCGCCACTACACTATTGAGGGATATCCCTCGGATATAGCAAAGATTGTAAGCGAAGATGGCTTTGGCAAAAACGAATATATCCAGACCGAAAGAGAACTCGTTATCATTACAGCCCCCGGTCCGGGAAGCGGAAAAATGGCTACCTGTCTCTCTCAGCTCTACCATGAAAACAAAAGGGGAATAAAGGCAGGTTATTCAAAATTTGAGACGTTCCCCATCTGGAATCTGCCGCTGAAGCACCCTGTAAACATTGCTTACGAAGCGGCAACCGCAGACCTTAGCGACGTAAACATGATCGACCCCTTTCACCTTGAGGCATACGGCGAAACTGCGGTAAATTACAACCGCGACGTTGAGATTTTCCCCGTTCTTTCCTCGATGCTGGAGCAGATTCTGGGCGAGTCGCCCTACAAATCTCCAACAGATATGGGTGTAAACATGGCGGGCAACTGCATAATCGACGACGAAATCACAACGAAAGCGGCAAATGCAGAGGTAATAAGACGCTATTATACAGCTCTTTGCGACAGGGTAAGAGGAAAGGTTGACGACAGTCTTATATACAAAATGGAGCTTCTTATGAAGCAGGCAGGGCTTTCAAGCGAGGACAGACCCGTCATAAGATCCGCCCTCGAAAAGGCAGAACTTACGGGCGGGCCTGCCGCTTCAATGGAGCTTCCGGACGGCACGATCGTCACGGGAAAGACCTCCCCGCTTCTTGGCGCTTCATCTGCCCTTATGTTGAATGCTCTCAAGCACCTTGCGGGTATCCCCGACGAGCTTATGCTTATCTCTCATACCATAATCGAGCCTATTTCAAGGCTTAAAATAGGGCATTTGGGAAACAGAAATCCGAGACTTCATATCGACGAGCTTCTAATTGCGCTCTCAATATGCTCCGTGACCTCCCCTCAGGCAGGACTTGCTATGAAGCAGCTGGACAAGCTGAGAGGCTGTGACGCTCATTCAACCGTTATCTTGGCGGAGGACGATTTCAACACCTTCAAAAAGCTTGGTGTTAATCTGACCTGCGAGCCAAGATATCAAAAAAAGAAACTCTATAACAAATAAAATAAAAAAACGGAGGTTTGTCATTATGGCAAAGAAAAAAAGCACCTTTTGGAGCGATTTCAAGGAATTTATTTCCAAGGGTAATGTAGTTGATCTGGCTGTCGGTGTTGTTATCGGCGGAGCATTCAAGGATATTGTAAACGCTCTGGTAAACAACATCATTATGCCCCTTATCGGACTCCTCACAGGAGGCAGAAGCATTTCCGAGCTTAAATACGTTATAAAGGAAGCTGTTCTTGACGCAGAGGGAGCAGTTATCGAGGCGGAAAACGCCATCCTTTATGGTGATTTTGTCCAGAAGATCATTGATTTTCTTCTCATCGCATTCTGCATTTTCGTTGTGCTACGCATCATGATGAAGGCAAAAGAAAAGCTTGAGTCCGTGAGAAAGAAGGAAGAGATCACAGAGTCCGAGGCTCCTGCAGAACCCGTTGAAACAACAGACGATATCCTTAAAGATATCAGAGAACTTCTTAAGAAATAAATTTTTACATATTTAATCAAAACGGACTGATCCATTATATGTGGATCAGTCCGTTTTTGTTGGCTCTCAGTTACTAAAAGATGCAAGGAAGGTTTTGATATCTATCCATCAATCTCATTCAAATCCTGCACTTCTCTTTTTAATGTTTTAACTGTATAAAGCGAATATCCCATAGAGACTTTAATTTTTACGAAAACATTTTACTCAAGGGTTCGATTAGAGCCATACGAATCACTGAAAACAAGAAAGCACCACAAAAGTGGTGCTTTCTTGTTTCTGGTGACCCGTACGGGAATCGAACCCATGTTCCCAGCGTGAGAGGCTAGTGTCTTAACCGCTTGACCAACGGGCCGTCAACGGATGATATTATACCACAACTTTTCGGAAAATGCAATACCTTTTTAAAAAATTTTTTCAATTTTTTCAAAAAATCATTTTTATAATAAAAAATAGGCGTTCTGAAAGGCTCTTCGCCATCCAAAAACGCCTTTTTTCTCCGTCTTACATTCCGGAATGACCTTCGATCTCTTCTCTGCTTCTGAAAAGCAAGGAAATGCACCAAATTCCCGCAAGGGCAACCACGGTATAAATGATTCTCGCCCAGAGCGAGCCCTGTCCGCCGAAGATCCATGCAACTATGTCAAATTTAAAAAGTCCGATACTTCCCCAGTTGAGTGCACCCACGATGGTGAGCAAAAGACAAATTCTATCAAGCAGCATACCAAATACTTCCTTTCCGATTTTTTCGGGTCTTTTTTGAGATATTCATCTTCGCATTTAGTTTGGCTTGAAATTTCTGCTTTTATTCAACTTTTTAAAAAGTTTTTTGGGTAAAATCGGGTGTATATGAAGAATTTGATGATCCTCTTTCCTGCGAAAAGCCATCAAAGCCCATTTCTTTCGCCGCCGAAAGCACATAATCATATTCAAAACTCGTTATTCTTCGGCAAAGCTCCTTCATGTTCTTTGGAGCAAAATCCGGAGTATATTGACTCATTATGCTTATAAGGATCTTTTCGGGCGGGACTGTTTTCGCAACCGTTTCAAGCACTCTCACCGAATCTCGTCTGCATCCGGGAAGCACAAGGTGACGGAGAAGTATTCCTTTTTTCATCATTCCGTCATCGCCAACCACAGCCTCTCCCACCTGTGAGTACATTTCAAAGAGTGCTTCCACGGCTCGTTCGGCATAATCGGACGCAAAGGAATATTTTTCCGAAATCTCAGGTGAAAAATATTTAAAATCGGGCATATAGATATCCACAAGCCCCCGAAGCTCTTGTAGTGCCTTATTCTTTTCGTATCCTCCGCAATTATATATCACGGGAATACCGAGACTATCCTTTGTTTTTGATAGAACTCTTGCCACAGCATCTGAATAATGGCTTGGAGTCACGAGCTCTATATTATGTGCTCCTTCGTCACGAAGTGAAAGCATTATCTCAGCCAGCCTCTCCTCGCTTACAAGCTTTGCGACATTTTTTTCTTCACGAAAAGTTCTTCCGATCACACCGTTCTGGCAATAAACACACCCAAGATTGCATCCGCAAAAGAAAATAGTACCCGCACCGCGAACTCCGCTAATAACAGGTTCTTCAAAATGATGAAGCGCCGCTCTTGCAAGCATTATTTCTCTTGGGGCATTGCAATATCCCATTTTGCTTATTCTGTCTGCACCGCATTTTCTGGGGCAAAGCATACATCCTTCATTCATAAAGAGCCTTTCGTTTAAGGGAATACCGCTCTCCTTTGTTTATTCTGTCATAGGTCAACATTCTGTGGGCAAGTACATAATATCTTTCATCCTCAGAAAGAGTTATACCAAGACGGCTATTATAATAAGGTATAGTTTCGGTATAAGCAGAAAGAAATCCACCAAGTCTTGTTTTTGGAGCACCGATAAGGTCGAAAACAGAATTCATAAGGTTGTACGAGGTAATATTATTGCCACTGCCCTCGCGAAGGCTCTCGCAAGTGCCTGAAAAGCCGTAATTTGAATAAACGAGAAATGGAGTTGACTGCATAAACTCATATTCCTCCTTTGTCCTATTATAAATATCTCCAATCGTTCCGCTTTCGAGATAAGCGGCGTAATTGGCTCCGAGGGATGGCAAATGGTCACCGAAATAGACAAGGACGGTGGGCTTTTCTCTTTTTTCAATATATTCTACCAGCTTGCCGAGGGCTTTGTCTGCATTTTTTATACCGTGGGCAAAATTTGCAAGGATATTCAGGCTCTCCTCGCTAAGCCCCGCACAATTTACCTCCATCGGGCAGTCATCATATTTATTTAGATATGCCTGATGATTCTCCATGCTTATTCCGAAAATAAACCTCGGTGCATCGGTTCGATCATTTGAAAGAAAATATTCGATATATTGCTCAAAGCTGTTGTCCGAAACATAAGAACGCACCGACTCATATTCAGCCTCCACTGCCTTTATCTTCTCAAGCTCCGGAGCAAAATAAAGCTCATCTATTCCGATAAGAGGATAAGCCCTTGTTCTATCATAAAAACGGCTGAGATAAGGATGGACGGCATAAGTCTCATAACCAATATCACGAAGAGTGGTTATATAAGACTCGGTAGGCTTTTCAATATATCTCCACGGTACACTACCTGCAGGCAATGAATCGGTGGTAAGCCCCGTCAGCACCTCAAATTCCGGTCTTACCGTACCTCCGCCAAATCCGGTCCCGAACAGTCTTCCGCTGATAACGCCCTCCTTTGAGGTAATGTCGTCAAAATTCTCAAATGGATCTTCCGAAAATGATGATCCCTTTATAAGTCTCGGATCCCAAAAGCTTTCCGAGAGAATAAGGACGATATCGGGATATTCGAAATCCTCTGTTGCGCCTTTATCCACAAAGCCCTCAAAAATCTCCTCAACGGCTTCCCTGCCATAGCCTTCAGGCTCTGTAACATTTGCTGAAAGAATATTTATTGTAAATGCGCCCGTAAAACCGTTCGCCTCATAATTTGAGGTCTGCAGGGCGGTATCCTCGAAATAAATTCCAAAGGAATTTATCGTTTTTTCAGCTTTTTTCGGAGTGGAAACAGATGAAAAAAGGCAGAGAGCAATGATCAAAAATACTGTAATTCTTACGGGAAAGGTAAATGGCAGCTCGGTCTTCAAAATAAAGGAGAGAAGCACAAGGCATACCGCCCCTATCATAACGATAATCGCAGCAATGGTAAGTGAGACCGAGGTAAAGCTCGCAAGCTCGCCCAAATTTCCCGCCTGACGGATATCCCATGGATAAAAATAGTCGCCCGTTGAGCTGAATTTGAAGCGATTAACAAGCCCAACTATGAGAGAAAAAAGCACCGCCACAATATTTGTGTACCAAATTTTTTTTAAAAGCAGAAGCGTCAGGGAGTAAAGAAAAAAACAAACGAGCAGACCGAAAAAGGGTATCGCCCCTCTCGAAAGAAAGACAAGAAGCCTAATCTCGCTGTTAAAATGAAGATATTCTATCATCAAAAAGCAATATATTGGACAGCCTATCGCCGCAAGAGCCGATAAAACTTTGCATAAAACTTTTACCCATATTAGCTCTGCCCATTTTTTCGGAATGAGCGGAGCTTTTTGCTCCGTTATAAAATATTTTTTATAATTTTTCAATAATTATCACTCTCTTTCGGTATTATTATAACACGAAAACATGAATTTTTCAAGAAAAACGGCGAAAGCTGTTGCAAATTGAAAAAACTGTCTCATTACGGCTTAAAGGCCGGGGAATATCTCCCACACTTTCAACGGACTTATGATGATGCCCAGCCTTATCGAAAAAAAGAAATCCGTCGAAAAATTCGACGGATTTTGGTATTTAAGACGTTTTCAATCTTTTATAGGCTTTCAAAATTTAAAAATCAAGAGAATCCTCTTCATCGTCCTTTACGCATTCGCAATCAGAGCAGTCCTCTTCATCGCAAAAATCGCAATCGAAATCGTCATCGAGGAAACTATCGTCACTCTTGTAGAGACTGCAATATTTACGGCAAAACATATAAACTCCGTAAGCCGCTGCTGCAACTGCAAATGTGACTCCAACGGAAATAGCAACAATTTTACCTATATTGGGCTTTTCGGGCTTTTTTTCAATAAAAAACATAATAAAACCTCCTTGTTATTTTTGTTTTCGATTATAGTATACCACCTTTTTGATTAAAATGCAATAGAAAAATTCTTTTTTATTTATAAATTTTTCTTCAAAAATAATGAATTTTCACAATAAGTCTTTTCTTTTGTGAATTTTTCGTGTATAATATAGGGAGTGATTTTCTGGGAGGAGGATTATGCGATATTCTGAAATCTGTGACAGGCTAAAAAATTCGGGCATTGAAAATTATCAGCAGGAGGCTGCGCTTTTGCTCGAAAAATTTTGCGGGGTTAGTCAATCCTCAATACCTTTCATTGGTGAAAGAGATTTTTCCTCCGATAATATCTTGCGCGCCATAGAGCTTCGAATAGAGCACCATCCCCTTCAGTACATTTTGGGAGAATGGTATTTCTTCGGAGAAAAATATATAGTCGATGAAAATTGTCTTATCCCCCGTAGTGACACTGAAATTCTGGTGGAAAAGGCAATAGAGATACTTCCCAAAAACGCTTTTTTTGCAGATTTTTGCACCGGAAGCGGATGTATTGCAATTTCCGTTCTTGCACACAGGCAGGATTGCAGTGCTTTTGCCTTTGAAATAAGCCGTCCGGCTTTGTCGCTTGCAAAAAAGAATGCCGCTCTTAACGGCGTTTCAGACAGAATTTCCTTTTTTGAAGCAGATGTGCTTCGGGAATTACATGTTCAGGCAGAGGAGAAGGGCATTTATGATGCCATTTTGTCTAATCCTCCGTATATACGGACTGCAGTTATCAACACTCTTTCCGAGGAGGTAAAAAAAGAGCCGAGAATTGCCCTTGACGGCGGCGAGGACGGACTTCTTTTCTACCGCACCATCCTCAAAAAGCATAGTCATCTTCTGAAGAAAAACGGATTTGTTCTTTTCGAGATCGGCTATGATCAGGGCAGTGAAATATCTGCTCTTGCCAAGGAAAACGGCTTTTCTGCAGAAATAATAAAAGATCTCTCCTCATGCGACAGGGTCGCACTTTTAAAAAAAGCATATAATGATTAAAAAACATCTTTGGAGGTTTTTTCGATGAATATAGTTGTTCTTGCGGGAGGAATCAGCCCGGAGCGTGATGTTTCACTCACCTCCGCCGCACTCGTTTCAAATGCTCTTACAAAAAGCGGCCACAAGGTCTGTCTTCTCGATGTTTATGAGGGTCTCTCCGATGGAAAAACGCCCTCGATGGAGCTTTTCAGTGCTGAGGGAAATTATACATACAAAGTTGATGAGAGTATTCCCGATCTTGATGCCGTTATCGCCCGCAACGGCGGCAGAAAAGCCCTTATAGGTCCAGGTGTTCTCGAGGTCTGCGCCCTTGCAGACGTGGTATATATGGGACTACACGGCGGAATAGGCGAAAACGGTCAGCTTCAGGCGACTCTTGATAATTACGGAATAAAATACACAGGCTCGGGCTATATCGGAAGCCTGCTTGCAATGGATAAGGACCTTACAAAAAAAATACTCTCAGTCGAGGGGATACCGACCCCTCGGGGCGTCCTTTGCGATCTTAAAAAGAACGATATCCGCAAAATGGTGAAAGAGGTCGGTCTGCCTTGCGTTATAAAGCCTTGCAGCTGCGGTTCAAGCGTTGGTGTTTCCATCATCGAAAATGAAGAAGAACTTGCAGCCGCCATCAAATTTGCCGAAAAATACGAAGATAAGATTCTTATTGAGGAAAAGATAGCGGGCAGAGAGATGACCATGGGAATTATTGACGGAGTGGTTCTTCCTGCGGTCGAGATTATACCCAAGAGCGGATATTACGATTACAAAAACAAATATCAGAGCGGTATGACAGAGGAGATATGCCCAGCTCCCATCACGAAGGAAGAACACGAAAAAATGGCGGATTACACAAGGCGTGCCTTTGACGTTCTGAAGCTCCGAGGACTTGCAAGAATAGACTATATTCTCACCGAAGAGGGGGAGGCTGTTTGTCTTGAAGCAAATACGCTTCCCGGAATGACTCCCACATCACTTCTGCCTCAGGAAGCTGTGGCGGTAGGTATGGATTATGTTGCTCTTTGCGATAAAATAGTCAACATCGCCCTTAAATGACATTTTTTGCAATCTAAGAAACAAAAAGTATTAACTATAAACGCACTACTGCCTTTTGAAAAAGGTCGATCAAAACTTTTCCATACGGAGTTCGTGGTAACCCCTCGGCAAATTCCTGTTCATCTTTAATTTCTATATTAAAAAGGTCAAGGCTCTTCGCCTTGACCTTTAATTTTTTAGCATCAGAACAGCTCGATAAGATCCTTGGGACTTTTTGTGAAATTCATCATGCCGTCCTCTGTTATCCCGATCATGTCCTCGATGCGGCATCCGTACATTCCTGCGATATAAATACCCGGCTCACAGGTGACAACATGACCAACCTCAAGCTTCTTTTCGGGAGCAACCTTGGGAGAAAGTCTCGGTGCTTCATGGATAAACATTCCAACACCGTGTCCAAGTCCGTGACCGAAGCAGCCCTTATATCCTTCGCCCTCAATTATATCCCTTGCAACCTTATCAACCGCCATGCAGCTTTCACCGCATTTTATCATTTCAATCCCCGCAAGCTGTGCTCGAAGTACTGTATTATAAATCTTCTTCATTTCGGAATCTGCTTTGCCCAGAACCACAGTTCTTGTCATATCGGAGCAATATCCATCAAGCCTTGCACCGAAATCCATGGTAAAAAATCCCGCCTCAAGTTTTCTGTTTTTCGGAACGCCGTGAGGGAGAGACGATGATTTGCCCGAAACCGCAACGGTGTCAAATGCAACGGAATTTGCACCCCGTCTCCTCATGAAAAATTCAAGCTCAAGAGCAACCTCAAGCTCCGTCATATCGGGCTTTATGAAATTTATTATGTGAGCAAAGGCATCGTCGGTTATCTTCTGCGCCCTTGACATAATTTCAAGCTCCTCGGGTGTTTTTCTTTCTCTAAGCTCCTCAATTATCTCAGATCCGCCTGAAACAAGCTCCACCCCCTCAAAAAGCTTGTCAAAACGCACGTAGGAAGCAAAAGAAAGCGTATTATTCTCAAAATAAAGTCTCTTCACTCCATTTTCGGAAATCAGTGAGGCGATTTCACCCCCCATATCCGATGGCATAAGGATCTCAAATTCGTCACCTATCTCCGCCTGTGCAGCCTCAAAATAGCGAAAATCCGTTATAACATATGATTTTTTTCGCGTTATAAGAACATAACCGTCTGTAAAGCTGAAGCCTGTAAGGTAATATTGATTTATCTCGCTTGTTACAAAAACACCGTCAACGGAAGGATCCATTGCCGCAATAAGCCTTTCTTTTTTCGTCATGACATTCTCCTCATTTCTCTCTATATTCAAAGCAAGTACGCTTCATATAAAGCGCATCCTCTGCCTGTGTACCCGCAGATTCACATATTATCCTTGGGGCAAGGTCGTATTTTAAGATGGTCTCCGCAAGAGGCTCGAAAAACGGGCCAAAAACTGAATCCTCAAAAGTGAGATGCTTTTTCTCTCCTGCGGAGGTATATTCTATTTTTGAAAAATGACAATGGAGCTTTTTTGCGGTCTCATCTCCAAGTGCCTCGCCTATGCTGTCGAAAACGCGCTTATATGCATCCGAATTTGGGAAAAGTCCGCCAACTTCTCTTGCGTTGAGATGACCAAAATCAACAACAGGTACAAAGCAAGGGGCGGTCTTGCAAAGCTCTATGACCTCATGAAGCGTTCCAAGCTGATTTATTTTTCCCATGGTTTCAAGCCCGAGCTTTACTTTTGTATCTTTATTATCTTCAGCAACCCGCTCAAGTGTATCTTTTGCCAAGCTCATTGCCTCCTTGCGGCTTATCTTTGCCGCACTTCCGCTATGGATAACTATTGTGTCTGCCAAGAGAAGCTCTGCGGCTCTGACGCTGTCCTTTATATATGTCAGACTTTTGAGCCTTTTCTCCTCATCAATTCCCGAAAGGGAGATAAAGTAAGGAGCGTGAAGCGACATAAGAATACCATGCTCCTTTGCCTTTTTGCCTATCGCCGAAAGAGTTGCCTCGCTTGTACGCAGCCCGTTTCCTGCCTGATATTCATAAGCATCAAGACCCATATCCTCGAGCCAGCCGAATGCTTCCATCGTGGATTTATGTCCCTCTGCATAAAAGAGGTCGCAATTTCCCGCAGGTCCGAATTTTGCTTTTAACATTTCCTTCTCCTGTTATTTCTGTTATTGCAAGAACTGTTTTCTGACCTGCAAGCGCTTAAAATAAGCTATAAAGGGCTTTTCAAGGAAACGCTTGAGTCTGAAAAAGAAGGTTTTTTTATCGTTTATGGGAGGCACGAGTATGGCACGAAGGCCAAGACGCTTGCCAACGAGTACGTCGGTAAATATCTGGTCACCGATAACGCAAGTATCCGCAATATCGCATTTAAGACGGCTAAGCACGTCAATATAGCTTTTGGTTGACGGCTTTTTGCAATCAAAATATGCAGGGAGACGGAGACTCTGATTAAATCGGTGCACTCTTGCAGCGTCGTTATTTGACATAAGAGCCGCACCGATCCCCGCATTTCGCAGATCTTCGAACCATTTTATGACTCTTTGATTTGGGTCAGGAGCTTCATAGGGAGCAAGAGTGTTGTCGATATCAACAAGCACCGTTTTCACCCCTATGGAATGTAGAAATTCGGGGGTTATATCACTGAATTTTTCAAACATATAGTCGGGTAAAAATAAGGAAACCATTATAAATATCCTTTACTTGAAGTTGATTTAAATTTTGCACATACTTATTTATTATAGCATAATAAACTCAATAAATCAAGGTGTTTTTTTAAATTCTTATATAGTGGAAAATTTGGAGCAAAATATTTTTAAGACAAAGCAATTTTTCATTCAGCAAGATGAATCAAGACACCCCTTGCCGGTGGGCAGGGATGTCTTATCAATGGTGCTATTTATTGCGAGGTCTTTTCACACACCGCAATAACACTCGTTATCTCGTTTAGATCAACGGTAACGGTTTTTTCATTGCCAATAGTCCTTCCGTCTGAGGTTTTCCATTCTATCAATCGGTATCCCTCCTCGGTACTCGCAGTAAGCTTTATCTTTGTGGGAAGATATTCCGAAGCATATCTTCCACCATCAAGAGGAAGCGAATAATCATAAAGCAATATTTCGCAGCCCTCTCCCTTTTCCGCAATTACAGTAAATTCGATGAGCTTGTTTTCTATTCCAAAAAGCTCGCAGGTGTATTTTAAAAGAGCTTCTGCTCTATGATCCCAGAAGGTTCTTATAACATCAAGTTCCCCTGCATAATCGGAGGTGGTATTATATCTTATGCGGTTCATACCCATCTGTTTGCTATAATTATCAGCAAAATAGTCAAGATATCCTTCAATCCTTGCCCTATTGTAATCATTCATCAGAACGTCCATAAAGGTTGTGGCAAAATGATTTTTAAAATCCTCATTTTTATAGACATATGGGAAGATGATCCCATTTTCTATCAGTTTGCCTTTATATATATTTACATCATAGCCCTCGCTTGAGCCTTCATCATGAAGAATCATAGTCCGATCGGTATCGCTAATTATCCATCGCCATCTGCCATCAGCATAGGGATTTGAGGGATCGACTGTTGTTGTGCGCCAAAGCTCGATGTTGCTTTCGTTCCAATCCGAATTGTTTACTATAACATTAAAGCAAACATAGTCTATATAGCTCTGCATATCTATCATGGAGCATAGCTTTTCATAATTTTCGGGAATAGTCAAGTCGTTGTCTTTACAGAAATCTTTTAGTTCTGTGTAATAGCTGTAATCCTCTTCCTCAATGACGTCCGCATCACAAGCATCAATAGCAACGACATCGTCCTTATTCACCTTATAATGCTCAGCAAAATAATCCGAATCGTATGTCTCCATCATCATGTAAAATCCCCAATATTCGCCATTGAGAAACATAGCGCAGGGCTGCCACCTTGAGGTAGAAACATCTCTGTGGGCAATAAGGGTCTGATTGAGAACATTGCGTATTTTGGTGTTTGCAAAATCATTTGCGCCGCTTCTCATAAAGAAGGTATCGTAAAATTCAACGCCCTCAAACATGGGATAATCAAAGCTGCTTTTTCCATATTCGCTTCTTGCGTAGAAACTGAAGCTCTTTTGTCTGCTTGCCCCTGAGGGAGCTTCATCCATTCTTATACCAACATCCTGATAGAAGCAGAAATTATGCTGTGCGTCAAAATATTCTATTGAAGCAGGTCTTTCGCTTTCGATCCCTTCAAGGAAATAGTTTGCGGGGCGTGTCCATGCGGCCTTCTCGGGGTCATAATCCGGACCGTTCATATAGTCATCATAGGTCTTGCCGAGAATGTATATCCCCTTTTCGTAATCAAAAAGATTATCCTCATCGGTATATACGGAAAGAATTGGAATATTAAAATAAGGATCTTCCAGAAGCGTTCCCGATATGAAAAACGTTCCGCCCACAATCCTGCTTGCATTTCCTTCCCTATCATAGGCGATGGCTCTGATAACGTTTGCCTTGTTCTGATTATTCCGAGTTACAAAATCGTCTACGGTATTGCCCCCGATGGCAGAAAATACATTCGGATTTTCGGTGGCATCATCGAGATAGAGAGGCTCGTTATAAGGAGTTGAAAGAAACGATGGCGTTGAGCCGTCGATGGTATAATAAACAGTATATTCCTCGGGAATATTGATTTTCAGCTGAATGGGTTTGCTATAAAAGCCGCTGACATGAGAAAATGAAGGTGCGGGGACTTTGATGATAGTCGTTGCAGCATTGTTTGTGGAAAGCGGGGTGGGGGTAAGATAATTTACCGTGTTACCGCCGTCGTTCATCCTGCCGTATGCTTCATCGCTCTCAAGCATTGGAACTGTCAGCTCGTCCCTAAGCCCATCAGGGGAAGTGAGAACAAGCTCTTCCCCCTCCGACGAGAGTTTAAATGGCAGAGAGATAACGCCGTTTTTATATCCGACATTTCCTGCAGCCATCAAAAGGACATACGAATCGGCTTCAATTAAATAGTTTGAAAAAACATACTTTCTCGGGTTATCAATATCGTTAGAAATCGCATAACCCGCAAGGTTCACCGCTCTGTCCGAGGAATTATAAAGCTCTATCCAATCGGGGGTGTCGCCTTCATTAGTAAAAAAACAGCCTTTGTTTGAGGAGCATACCTCATTTATGGTAACAAAAATCTCCTTTTGAACAATTATTTCAACAGGATCACTTTTTTTAGTCGTTTCCGCTTCGGTCTCAGTCTTTTTTTCAGTTTCCGTTTCAGTTTCCGTTTCAGACTGCGTCGAAGTTGTTTCCTCTGCGGGGACAGCGGTCAACAAATCACTTTCCGCCTCGCTTATATCTCCCCCTTCTACGCAGGAACAAAAAACAAACAGCACAGCAAAAACAAGTGCAAAAAATCTTTTCATATGTTATCTCCATTTTTTATTATGCTGAACCTTTTCAGGTATTTTAACATATTTTTCCGGCAATTTCAAGAATATTTATTATAAGTTAATTGCTTTTTCATATTTTTGGCAAAATCCATTGACTTTTTGTGCCAAATATTTTATAATTAACCTAAGAAAAACGGCGTTTGCCGTGCGGTACGAAAAGCCGCAGAAAGGAACTCGTTATGGCAGATATGAACGCATTTATGACAAATCAGGAGAAAAAGCCCGTAGATGCAACGAAAAAACTTCGTGTCGGCATCATCGGAACGGGCGGAATTGCTCATTCGCATATGAAAGCATATATAAATCAGCCCGATGTAGAGGTCGTTGCGGGATGTGACATTGTTAAGGGAAAAGCAACGGCTTTTTTCGAGGAATTTGGCATCAAGGGTGCAAAAACCGAATATAAGGATCACAGCGAAATGCTTGCAGACAAAAGCTTAAAGCTTGATGCTGTCAGCATTTGTACATATAACCGTCAGCATACAAACTGCGCCATCGAGGCAATGCAGGCAGGAATCCATGTGCTTCTTGAAAAGCCCTTTACTGTTACGACAGAGGAAGCCATTGAAGTAATAAAAGTTGAAAAGGAGACGGGAATGATCCTCTCTGTCGGCTTTCAGCCTCGTTTTGACAACAATATGAAGATGATAAAGAAGATCGTTGAGAGCGGAGAGCTTGGCAAGATCTACTATATACAGACGGGTGGAGGTCGCCGTCGCGGAATTCCGGCGGGTGCGGAAAAAACTACGTTTATCGAAGACGAAACTGCAGGTATCGGCGCACTTGGCGATATCGGTTGCTATTCCCTTGACATGGTCCTCAACGCCATCGGCTACCCAAAGCCTCTTACGGTTACGGGATATAAATCCGCATTTTTCGGAACAGACCCAAATTACGTTAGATATGCAAACGAAGGAGCACCGTGGATTGCGGAAAAATTCGGAGTAGACGATTTTGCCGCAGCATTTATTCGTCTTGATGGCGGGATCATCCTCGATTTTCGCATTGCTTGGGCAATGAATATCGACACCCCCGGTGATACTATTATCCTTGGTACAAAGGGAGGATTACGAATCCCATCCACCGATTGCTGGAACGGCACTGTGGGCGGTCCCATGACGGTTTATCACGAGGTCTCCGGCTCTCAGGTTGAAACTCAGATCCCGATTTTGGAAACTCCGGAAGGGCTATGGCATCTTAAGATCCGCTCCTTCCTTGACGCAATCAAGGAAGGCTCCCCCTCTCCCATTCCCTCATGGCAAATCCTTTATAATCAAGCCATCATCGACGGAATCGCAAAATCCAGCGATGCGGGCAAAGAGATCGAGATCGTTATTCCCGAAATCTGATATTAAAGCAGGAGCTGATCCACCAGAGGTGGATCAGCTCCTTTTTTTGCAAAATGTATAGAGGGAATCGTATACTCCATCAAAAATCAAATCACTCTGTTCTCAAAGCAACAACCGGATCCTTATTTGCGGCGATCTTTGATGGGATAAGTCCCGAGATAGCCGTAAGGAGCATACTGAGTACCACAAGTATAACTGCACCGCCGACGGGAAGCACCGCATTAAGGGTGGGTATTCCCGTAAGTGCATGAAGTATAACATTGATGATCAGATTGAATATCAAAGTTATGATAATTCCGATCGCACCCGATGCAAAGCCAACTATAAGAGTCTCCGCATTGAAAACTCGGGAAATATCGCGCTTTGAAGCACCGATTGCACGGAGAATTCCTATCTCCTTGGTTCTTTCAAGCACCGAAATATAAGTGATTATTCCTATCATTATCGAGGAAACCACAAGCGAGATAGCAACAAAAGCTATAAGAACATAAGAAATCGCATTGATAATCGTGGTTATAGAGGACATTAGCAGAGCAACGTAGTCTGTATATGCTATCTCGTCCTCTGCGGAAACACCGTCATTATATTTTGAGATAAGATCCGCTATAACATCCTTATCAGCAAACGTAGATGCAAAAATATTGATGGATGCGGGGGCGTTTTTATCAACATATCCCATAAGAGAAAGATTTTCGTCATAAGTCGAATCCGAAAGAGCCTTCGGCATCAGATTATCAAATGCATATGCTAGAGTCTCGACAGAATATTCGGTATTATCAAACTGCATAGCAAGTACTTCGAAGGAAAGCTCGCCAAGATGCGTCTCCACCTCTGTAGCATACTGCTCTGTAATTGACACGGTAAGAATTTCTGTCAGATATTTGCTCTTTTCCTCCTCTGCAAGAGAAGATACATATTCTGAGACCTGCTCCTCGCTGACACCCATCTGCATAGAGAATGCCTTGACGAGCGTTTGATTTTTGGCTTCATCATCCATTGACGCCATGGCGTTTTCAAGCGTTCCCGCAAGATATTCCTCGCTGGGGATCGAAGAAAGGGCGATAAAAAGAGTTGCTTTTTCAGCCTTTGATATGCTCTTTGTATATTCGGTGAAAAGCTCAGCCTTCATCTCATTCGTCATGGTTCCGTCCTCTTCCTTCGGGAAAGGCAGACCCGTTATCACGTCTGTTGAGGGGTCCTCAAGCTGGGCAATAACGATCTCACTCTGCTCTGCCACCTCGATCACCTTTTGCGTAAGTGCCGAGGTATAGCCGAGAGAGCCCTTTATCATTGCAGAAACAGCATTATCGCTCTGACGAATGATTCCTACCACCTTAAGATCAATAGCACTGTCTTTATTATTATAAAGATAGTCAAGTCCCGCATCTGTCAGCGAAAGATCAGCATACGTGCCGTTTTCCTGCTTCTGATACTTGTTTGCGGAGGGTACGAGTCGGAAGGACATATCGCATATCTCCTCATAGCTCCAGCTTCCGAGAGAGGAAATATCAAATTGCTCGCCCGCATATGCCATTCGAATAATCTCCCTCATTTCGTCTGCGGTTTTAAGACCAAGAGCATAAAGGGTCATGTCTGTTATCTCATTGTTTTCGTTTACCACGAGAACGATCTCATCATATTTTTCGGGCCATTTTCCGTAGATAACATCATACTGCTCCTTAATGATGGGATTTATCAGCTCGTTCTCCTCTCCAGATAGCATTTCCTCCCAAACCGCCATGGGACCCATACTCATCATAGAGGCTTGGGATGAGGTTTCCATCATTCCCACCATTCCTTCACCAACAGCAGAATCCTGTCCCGGCATCGCCGTCACGTCCATGCCGTAGATTTGCGAGACAAGCTCCTTAACGTCGCTTTTAACGACCTTTCCCTCCGTATCCTTTGTATAGATGCCGAAATCAAGGTCATAGGTATATTTTATAGCAGAAACACAGTCTTGGAAGCCTTCTTCTCTTTCAAGATACTCCTTAAATGCCTTAAGATTATTCTTGTTCGTCTCGATGGAATTGAGTTTATTAACAAGGTCGTACATTATCGCACTTGCATATATTCTGTCAAGCTCATGCTCAGCCAATTCCTCTTTGTTTTGCATCATGGCTTCAACAAGCTCGCTCATCTCCACCGTTTCACTCTCAATGGTTATTGGATAGCTTGAAAGAGTGTCCTCTTGAGCCCTGTTTATATAGGTCTGAACGCCCGTAGAGACCGAGAGTATAAGCGCAATTCCGATGATACCGATAGAGCCTGCAAAGCTGGTAAGGAAAGTTCTTGTCTTTTTTGTCATCAGGTTGTTAAGAGAAAGAGAAAGGGCGGTGAAGAATGACATTGAAGGCTTTTTTTGACGCTTGTCTTTCTTATTTTTCTGCTCCTTTTTCGAAAGCACCTCCATCTCCTTTCCCGTGTATGGGTCAGAATCATGGATAATATTACCGTCAAGAAGCTTCACTGTTCTCGTGGCGTATTTTTCGGCAAGCTCCGGATTATGAGTCACCATAATAATGAGCTTATCTTTTGATATTTCCTTCAGTATCTCCATTATCTGAACGCTTGTAGCCGTATCAAGGGCTCCCGTTGGCTCATCTGAAAGAAGAATCTCCGGATCATTTACAAGCGCTCTCGCAATGGCGACTCTCTGCATCTGTCCGCCCGACATCTCATTTGGTCTTTTGTTCATCTGATCGGCAAGCCCCACCTTGATAAGAGCTTCCTTTGCACGGCGGCGTCTTTCGGCTCTCGAAACGCCCGAAAGGGTCAAAGCAAGCTCCACATTTGAAAGCACGCTTTGATGAGGAATAAGATTATAACTCTGGAAAACAAATCCGATGGAATGATTTCTGTAGCTATCCCAATCTGAAGAATCAAATTCCTTAGTGGATCTTCCGTTAATGATAAGATCCCCCTCGGTATAACCATCAAGACTGCCTACGATATTGAGCAGAGTGGTCTTTCCACAGCCTGATGGGCCAAGAATGGCAACAAACTCGCTCTTTCTGAATTCAATGTCTATACCCTTCAATGCCAATACCTTGCTATCACCTGCTGAATATTCTTTTACGATCTTTTTAAGTTTAAGCATATATTTCCTTTCAAAAATTATTATTCCAACTTTACAATATAATTTTATACCAATATAGTCAACTAAATGTCAACATGACAAAAAAAGACTGCATGAAACTCATTGCAGTCTTTTTTGAGACCGAAAAAGGCAAATCAAGCCTCTTTCTTTACGATCTCCTTGCCATTGTAATATCCGCAAGCCTTGCAGACTCTGTGTGCGAGGATATATTCACCGCACTTGGGGCACTTTACCATGCCGGGAAGGTCGAGCTTCCAAACATTTGAGCGTCTCTTATCTCTGCGTGCTTTTGATACTTTTTTCTTCGGTACTGCCATTTACCTACACCTCCCTTTAGTGTATGCTACTCCCTTTCGGGCGTCGCTATATATAATTTTATTTTTGACTTTATTGATCTCCCCCGCCCTCATCGTTCTTGTGGAGAAGAGTTTCAAGAACGGCAAGTCTGGGGTCTATCTCCTTTTTGCGGCAACCGCAGTCGCCCTCTCTTTTTGGCTTCCCGCACATCGGGCAAAGCCCCTCGCATTCCTCCGAGCAAAGGATCCTCGATGGAAATGAAAGAACAAGCTCCTCGCGAAGCTCCTCGTCGATATCCAGCATCCCGTCGCGAATTATGGCATACCCATCGCTGTAAACATCGTCCTCATCGGCCCTTGTCTTTTTCTCGGAAAGTGTACCCTCGTTGCAGACAGTCCTTTGAAAATCAATTTCGAATCGACCCGAAACCTCGTCAAGACATCTGGCACACTGCCCATTATACGAAAGCTCTGCTCTAAGTGACAGTCTCATATATCCTGCATTGTCGGTTATCTTGCCGAAAACATGAGCATCCGAATCAAAGATGATATCGTCTATTGGATCGGGTGTGAGATAATAATCAATGTCTATGTGATCTGTCTCTCCTCTGAGAAGCGGTCTGAGATCAAGTATCATTCTATTACCCCCATAAAATCCACGGCGCAAAATGCGACAGTAATTATTATACTCTTTTCAAACAAATTTGTCAAGGGTTTTTGAAATTTTTTACCGATTTTCGGTTGATTTTTTATGTTTTTCCCTTAAAACACTGTACAAAAAAGGTCAAATATGGTAGAATAAGACAAAAGGAGTGAGCAAAAATGTTAGAAGAAATACTTACATCCGACGAAATGAAACGCTGTGACTTATATACTATCCGGAAAAAAGGCATACCTTCGCGTACTCTTATAGAACGTGCGGCAGAGGCTGTGGTTCAGGAGATTATCAAAGCAAAGCTCGATATTTCCAAAGTCTCTTTCCTTTGCGGCGGCGGAAATAACGGCGGCGACGGCTTTGCTTCTGCCCGTTTTCTTGCACAGAGAGCAAGAGAAAACGGCGTCAATGCTTCCATTGAAACCTTTTTCTTAGGCAAGGACGGAAAAGAAAGCGAGGAATGTGCTGATCAGAGAAGAAAAGCTCTTGACAGCGGGATCAGAGAGGTGTCAGAGCCGAATATCGAAGGCTCTACTCTTATCGTTGACGCTATTTTCGGCACAGGACTCACCCGAAACATAGAGGGCGATACAGCTTCTCTTATCGAGCGTGTAAATAAATCGAAGGCAGCGGTGGTTTCGGTTGATATTCCGTCGGGAATAAATGCAGATACGGGTGCTATTATGGGAATCGCCGTTGAAGCTGATATGACTGTCACTATTGCCAGAAAGAAAACCGGTCTGCTCCTCTATCCCGGTGCGGAAAAATGCGGAAAGCTGATAAAGGTCGATATTGGGATAGATACCGAAGCTCTTAAAGGAGAAAACAAGGTCTTTTCATCAGAGGAAAATCCTTTTCCGATGCCAAAAAGGTCGCCTGCGTCAAATAAGGGAGATTTTGGCAAGATACTGATAATCGGCGGTGCGGAAAACATGGCGGGAGCGGCTTATCTTTCGGCTCTTGCGGCTTACAGAAGCGGCGCCGGTCTCGTTCGGATCTTCACCTCCGAGAAAAACAGGATCATTCTCCAGACTCTTATCCCCGAGGCTGTCCTTATCACATATCAAAGAAAAAATGAGATGACCAAGCTTCTTATCCCACATATTAAGGATTCAAATTCCGTGATTATAGGGCCGGGGCTTTCAAAAGGCTCCGATGCAAGGCTAATGCTTGAAGCCGTGCTGAAAAATACGCTTTGTCCTTTGATAATTGATGCAGATGCGCTTAATATACTCTCTGAAAATCCAAAATTATGGAATCTTGTTGGCAAAAACACCGTCATCACGCCTCACGTTGGCGAGATGTCAAGACTCACAGGCAAAAGCATTTCGGAATTAAAGGGTAACGCCATCCAAAATGCAACCGATTTTGCAAGAGAGAAGGGCATCGTTTGCTGTATGAAGGACGCTTCTACAGTCATTAGCGACGGCGAAAGAGTATATATCAACAGAAGCGGATGCAGCGCTCTTTCAAAGGGCGGCTCGGGAGATGTTCTGACGGGGATAATTGCCGCTCTTTCGGCTGTGACAAACGATCTTTTTGGAGCAAGCTGCACAGGCACGTATCTTCACGGAAGAGCAGGCACGCTTGCCGCAAAAAAACTGACCGAATATTCCCTTCTTGCAAGAGACATAGCCGAAGCTATTCCTTCCGCTATCAAATAAAAACAAATACCAGCTCACTGATAAACAGTAAATTATATTTGGCTTTCCCCTTGGGAAGCTGTCACGGAGTGACTGATGAAGTGTCGGCACAAAGCACCATAAACATCGAAAAGACTCCCATGAGGGGATACACGTCATCCGCCGGCTTCGCCACCACCTTTCCCTCAAGGAGAAGGCAAACTGTTTGACGAATTACTATTTGTTACTTTAAATCAGCAAAAACACAGGGTATGAGCGAAAAAGCTCATACCCATATTTTTTACTTATTTGAAAGATATTCATCAATCGCTTTTGCGGCTGTTTTTCCCGCACCCATTGCGGAAATTACAGTTGCTGCGCCTGTAACGGCATCGCCTCCCGCATAAACGCCCTCTCTTGATGTGAGACCGTCCTCATCAACGATTATTCCGCCTCTCTCGTTCACCTCCAGCCCCTCTGTTGTGCTATTGATAAGAGGATTTGGCGAGGTTCCGATAGACATAATGACAGTGTCAACATCAAGAACGAACTCGGAATCTTCAACGGGAACGGGTCTGCGTCTGCCTCTCACATCAGGCTCGCCAAGCTCCATTTTTATGCATTTCATTCCCGTTACAAAGCCGTTTCTCGGGTCTCTTGCATCATCGGGATTGTTAAAACCGATTATCTCTATGGGATTTGTCAGAAGTCTGAAATCAATTCCCTCCTCGATTGCATGCTCAACCTCCTCGTGTCTTGCGGGAAGCTCCTCCATACTGCGTCGATAAACTATATAGACCTTATCCGCACCGAGACGAAGCGCAGTTCTTGCCGCATCCATTGCAACATTTCCACCGCCGACAACAGCGACCTTGCCACCCTTCATAATGGGGGTTTCGGGGTCTTCTCTATAAGCCTTCATAAGATTGCTTCGGGTGAGAAATTCGTTTGCACTGTAAACGCCCTTCAGTGCTTCTCCCGGAATACCCATAAAATTGGGAAGTCCCGCACCGGAGCCTATAAATACAGCCTCAAAGCCCATGTCAAACAGCTCATCCACTGTGAGAGTTTTTCCAATAACAACATTGGTCTCTATCTTCACCCCCAGAGACTTCAGTCCCTCTACTTCCCTTGCAACGATGCTCTTGGGAAGTCTGAATTCCGGTATCCCATAGACGAGAACCCCGCCAGCTGTGTGAAGTGCCTCATAAACCGTCACCTCATATCCAAGCCTTGCTAGGTCTCCCGCACAGGTAAGTCCCGAAGGTCCTGAGCCAACAATCGCAACCTTGTGACCGTTCTTTTCGGGAGAGACAGTTGTAATTTTTGCATTTGCATTGTGGTAGTCTGCCGCGAATCGCTCAAGTCTACCAATTCCAACAGGCTCAAATTTAACCCCGAGAGTGCAATTCTTCTCACACTGATTTTCCTGTGGACAAACTCTTCCGCAAACTGCGGGAAGTGAGGACGAGAGCGAGATAATGTCATATGCGCCCTCAATATCTCCCGCCTTTATTCTGGAAATAAAATCGGGAATATGAACATTTACGGGACAACCGTTAACACATGGCTGATTTTTGCAATTCAGGCATCTCATTGCCTCCGCCTTTGCCATTTCATATGTATATCCAAGCGCCACCTCATCAAAATCTCGAGCCCTCACAGAGGGCTTTCTGGTGGGCATTTCATGCTTTTTTGGATCTATCGCCATCAGTTGTTCTCCTTCCGAAAGAGGTTACAAGACTTTTCATATGCGTGTCTTTCAAAATCAGCATACATTTTTCCTCTTGACATCGCCTCGTCAAAATCCACCTCATAGCCGTTGAAATCGGGGCCGTCGACGCAGGCAAATTTCGTGACCTTCTTGCCATCAACGCTCAGAGTTAGCCTGCATCCGCCACACATACCCGTTCCGTCTATCATAATAGGGTTCATGGAGACCGTAACAGGAATTCCGTAAGGCTTTGCCGTAAGGGTTACAAATTTCATCATCACGAGCGGACCGATTGTGATGATCATATCAAATTTTTCGCCCTTTTCCAGCATTTCACGGAGAGGAACCGTAACATTCCCCCCCCTGCCGTACGAGCCGTCGTCTGTCATAACAGTAAGGCTGTCGGAGCAAGCCTTAAATTCGTCCTCAAGAATAAGTAGCTCTCGTTTTCTGAATCCTATTATCGAGGTGACCTTTGCACCGAGTCGGTGAAATTCTTCTGCCACGGGCATTGCGATGGCGCATCCGACACCGCCCCCAATAATGCATACGTTTTTTATACCCTCGGTATGGGTAGCAACTCCCAGAGGACCAACAAAATCGCTGATATATTCATTTTCATTTTTTTCATTAAGCATTTTTGTTGTTCTGCCCACTATCTGAAATATTATCTTGACAGCTCCCCTCTCGACGTCACAACCCGCAACCGTCAAAGGTATTCGCTCCCCCTCATCGTCAACCCTCAGTATTATAAACTGACCTGGGCGAGCCTTTCTCGCCACAAGAGGTGCTTCTATCTCCATCTGTGTTACTGTGGGATTAAGGCTTTTTTTTGTTATTATTCTATACATAAAAAGCTCCTTTGCTCTGTAAACTGCATTTGTAATTTATTATAGCACATTTTTCTTAGTTTTGCACTATATTTTTTAATTTTTTTTCGACAGCGGGCAGAAAAATTTGATTTTTATGTAATTAACTAAAAATCAGATAGACAAAAAATTATTTTTATGGTAAAATATTATCAGAAAAACAAAAGGAGTAAAAAGATGGCAAACGGGTGTATCTCGACCGACAGAATTCTCGAAAAACTTGATGAATATTTAAACAAAAACGATTATGACTCGGCAGAGCGTCATCTCCTTTATTGGCTCTCGGAGGCAGAAACACATTACGACCACAGAACATTACTTTTGACGTCAAATGAACTAATGGGTCTTTATAGAAAGCTTGGGAAGCGGGATCATGCCATCGGATTTGCGGAAAAGGCTCTAAAAAAGATCGAAGAGCTTGATATAGGCCAACAGGTCGGCTCGGCTACCACTTTTCTTAACTGTGCCACAGTCTATAAGGCTTTCGGGATGGCGAAGCTCTCGATGCCCCTTTTTGAAAAAGCAAGAGCAATATACGAAGCAAATCTCAAAAATGATGATGACCGCCTTGCAGGGCTTTATAACAACATGGCTCTCTCTCTTGTTGACCTAAAAAGATTTGATGAAGCCGATTCCTATTACCGTAAAGCCATCGCAATTATGGAAAAAGCGGAGGGCGGTGCGCCAAATATCGCTATAACATACCTGAACATGGCAAGTGCGGCAGAAGCAGAGAAGGGACTGGATGAAGGCGCAGAACTGATATCAATATATCTTGAAAAGGCAAAGTCTCTGCTTGAAGAATATAACGAGCGCAACGGCTATTATGCCTTCGTATGCGAAAAATGTGCATCCGTTTTTGGCTATTACGGTCATTTCTTCTATGAAAAAGAGCTTGTGGAAAGGGCAAAGGCTATATATGAAAGGAATTGAGCTTTCCGAGAAATTTTATATCGAATACGGTGCACCCATGATAAGTGCGGAATTTCCTAATATTGAGCATCTTATTGCCACGGGAATAGCGGGAAGCGGATCCGAATGTATGGGATTTGACGATGACACCTCAAGGGATCACGATTTTGAGCCGGGCTTTTGTATTTTTCTGCCCGATGAGAAAACAGTGGACCTGCCAACGGAATTTGCTCTGGAAAGAGCATATTCCAGACTTCCAACCGAATTTATGGGCTACAAAAGAAATCATATCTCTCCCGTTGGCGGCAACCGCCGCGGAGTTATAAGAATGAGTGAATTTTTTGCCGCAAAAACGGGAAAAACAGACGGAGCTCTTTTGCTCTCGGATTGGTTTTTCATACCCGAGCAATCGTTGATAGAAATAACAAACGGCAAGATATTCAGAGATGACCTCGGAAAATTCAGTGCCGTCAGAGCTTCGCTTTCCCATATGCCCGAGGACGTGCGCCTCAAAAAACTTGCGGGAAATCTAATCGTCATGGGACAAGCAGGTCAATACAACTATACCCGCTGTATAGCAAGAGGTGAAAAAGCGGCGGCACAGCTTGCTGTTGCAGAATTTGTCAAAAGCACGATGCACGCAGCTTTTCTCATAAACAATCAATATATGCCCTACTATAAGTGGAGCTTTAAAGCTCTTTCATCTCTTTCAAAACTCTCTGAGCTTTATTCGCCCCTTGAATATCTCATTTCAAGCGGAAACGATGGAGATGAACCAAAGAAAAAATCCGCAGTGATCGAAAGGATATGCACAAAAATCTTCTTCGAGCTTTCCCGTGACGGTCTGACAACATATGCGGGAAGCGAAGCTGAAGGTCATGCTTACTCCGTAAACGACAAGATCAAGGATGCTCACATAAGAAATCTCCACATAATGTATGCCCTATAAATGCACCAAGAAAACTATTGAGCTTTTTACATTAGATCTATCCTAAGCAAAAGTTATCTGAGTAAAAAATATGAAATGTTTCTAAAGAAAAGCGCTGACCGCAGTCAGCGCTTTTGATATTAAAATAATCAGAACAGTCCCGAGATCTTGCCGTTTGAGTCAACATCTATCTTCTCTGCCGCAGGAACCTTGGGAAGTCCGGGCATAGTCATAATGTCGCCTGTGAGAACAACGATGAAGCCTGCTCCCGCAGAAACCTTAACGTTTCTGACTGTAACCGTAAAGCCTTCAGGTGCACCCAGCTTTGTGGGGTCATCTGAGAAGGAATACTGTGTTTTCGCCATGCAAACGGGTATCTTGTCAAATCCTAGGGAAGCCAGCTTGTCGATCTCCTTCTTTGCAGCGGGAGTGAATGTAACTCCGGCACCGCCGTAAACCCGCTCAACTACCTTTTTGATCTTTTCCTCGATAGAATCATCAAGCTCATAGCTGAATGAAAAATCATTCTTCTCCTCGCAAAGTCTTACGACCTCCTCGGCAAGTGCCATACCTCCCTTGCCTCCATCTGCCCAAACGGTCGAAAGAACAACATTAACTCCAAGTGCCTTGCACTTTTCGATAACGAGTTCTATCTCCGCATCCGTATCTGTAGGGAAACGGTTTACAGCAACAACGCAGGGGAGTTTATAAACATTCTTAATATTGGAAACATGACGGAGAAGATTGGGGATGCCTGCTTCAAGAGCTGTGAGATTTTCGTTTCCAAGCTCTGTTTTTGCCATTCCGCCGTGCATTTTAAGCGCTCTTACCGTTGCGACCATAACAACCGCACTGGGGTTAAGACCAGCATAGCGGCACTTGATATCAAGGAATTTTTCAGCACCGAGATCAGCTCCGAACCCTGCCTCTGTAACCGCATAATCACCAAGCTTCATAGCCATCTTCGTTGCAATAACGCTATTACAACCGTGAGCAATATTAGCGAAAGGCCCTCCGTGAACGAATGCGGGTGTCCCCTCAAGAGTCTGAACAAGGTTGGGCTTGAGAGCATCCTTTAAAAGTGCCGCCATAGCACCCACAGCCTTCAGATCACCTGCTGTTACGGGCTTTTCGTCATAGGTATAGCCGACAACGATTCTTGAAAGACGAGCCTTAAGGTCGTCGATGGATCTTGCAAGGCAAAAAACAGCCATAATTTCTGAAGCAACGGTAATATCATAACCGTCCTCTCTCGGAACACCGTTTACTCTGCCGCCAAGACCGTCTGTTACAAAGCGAAGCTGACGGTCATTCATATCAACGCATCTCTTCCAGGTTATCCTGCGAGGGTCGATATTCAGCGCATTGCCCTGATAGATATGGTTATCGAGCATAGCCGCAAGAAGGTTGTTTGCAGCACCGATCGCATGAAAGTCGCCTGTGAAATGAAGGTTTATATCCTCCATTGGCACTACCTGTGCATATCCTCCGCCTGCTGCACCCCCCTTAACGCCGAAAACAGGACCAAGTGAAGGCTCGCGGAGAGCCACCATAACATTTTTGCCGATCTTTTTGAGACCGTCTGCAAGACCTATGGTGGTTGTTGTTTTGCCCTCACCTGCGGGTGTGGGAGTTATAGCGGTTACAAGGATCAGCTTGCCGTTATTTCTGTCGGACTCATCAAGAAGAGAATAGTCGATCTTTGCCTTATAACGACCGTACTGCTCTACGTATTTCTCGTCAATACCAGCTTTGTCGGCAATCTTTGTTATATGCTCCATTTCGTTAGCCTGTGCTATCTCTATATCTGATAAATAAGCCATTTTTTACCTCTCTGCGATTATTTTTTGTTACTTAAAATATTTTACTGCTGATTCAAACATCTTCATATCAAATTCGCCAAGCACGTTCTTATAAAGTCCGTTTCCGATGCGCTCGCTATGCCCCATCTTACCGAGAACTCTGCCGTCGGGAGAGGTTATACCCTCGATAGCGAAGGCGGAATTATTGGGATTGTAGCGGATATCGCTTGTCGCATTGCCGTCCGGATCAACATACTGTGTTGCTATCTGACCGTTTTTTGCAAGCTCTGCTACAACAACGTCGCTTGCAAGGAAGCGACCCTCGCCGTGAGATATCGGAACCGTATAGATATCGCCAACATTCGTTGCGCTGAGCCATGGAGACTTATTTGAAGCGATCCTTGTGCGAACGAGCTTTGACTGATGGCGTGCAATAGTATTAAATGTAAGCGTGGGACAGGTTTCATCGGTATCAATGATCTTACCGTAAGGCACAAGACCGAGCTTTACCAGAGCCTGGAAGCCGTTACAGATACCGCACATGAGACCGTCTCTGTTATCGAGAAGATCATGCACCTGTTCCTTTACAGCCTCACCCTTGAAGAATGCCATGATGAATTTACCGGAGCCGTCTGGCTCGTCACCGCCCGAAAATCCTCCGGGAACGAACACCATCTGACTGTCCTTAAGCTCTTTTGCGAAATTCTCAACGCTTCTCTGGATATCGGAGGAGGTGAGATTTCCGATAACGAAGGTCTTTACCTCAGCTCCCGCATCTCGCATGACCTTTGTTGTGTCAAATTCACAATTCGTACCCGGGAACACGGGGATAAGAACCTTGGGCCTTGCGCTCTTAACAAGAGCGCTTCTTCTTTCGCTTACCGAGAAGGAGAACTTCTCATATTTTTTTGCTTCTAAGCCCTCGAGAGTGGGATAAACGCTCTCAAGCTTGTCCTCATATATGTCGCAAAGCTCTTTCATTGTAAGAACATCCGTGCGATAGGTCAGTTTGCCATCGCCTGTTACCTTACCGATAAGAGTACCCGTGCAGGGGCAAACATCGTCTGTAACTTCAAGAAGAAATGCGCCGTAATTATAACCAAAGAGGGTGTCAAGGTCGATATCTGTAAATTCAAAGCCAAACCCATCGCCCATTGCCATCTTGAGAACAGCCTCAGCCACACCGCCATAAGTGGGAGTATAAGCCGATAGCACCTTCCCCTCCCTCATAAGGCTTGTCACCTTACTAAAGAGTGCCATAAGAGTCTCTGCCACGGGAAGATGACTTTCATCATATTCGGGCTTAACGAGGATGACCTTGCTACCCGCCTTTTTAAAGTTGTTTGTTATGACCTCATCCGTCTTTCCCGTAGTAACAGCAAAGGAAACGAGAGTGGGAGGAACATCAAGATCTTCAAACGAGCCGCTCATAGAGTCCTTGCCTCCGATAGAGCCAATCCCGAGATCAAGCTGAGCGGAAAATGCACCGAGCAAAGCAGCAAGAGGCTTGCCCCAGCGCTTTCCATCCTTTGCGGGCTTCTCAAAATATTCCTGGAAGGTCAGATAAACATCCTCAAAGGATGCGCCCGTTGCGATAAGCTTTGCCACGCTTTCAACCACCGCAAGATATGCGCCGTGGTATGGGCTCTTTTCAGAAATGAACGGATTATAGCCCCAAGACATATAGGAGCAGGCATCGGTATGCTTTTCTTCAACAGATATTTTATGAACCATAGCCTGAATAGGTGTAAGCTGGTTTTTACCGCCAAACGGCATAAGGACCGTACCCGCTCCGATAGTGGAATCAAAACGCTCGGAAAGACCTCTCTTTGAGCAGACATTAAGGTCTGATGCAAGTGTCCTATAGCCCTCTGCAAAATCGGTAACAGAAGCCTTTTTATAACATTTGGGCTTTGCGGGAGCAATATTTATATGCTTTTCCGCTCCGTTGGAATTAAGGAACTCTCTGGAAATATCAACGATAGTGTTTCCATTCCAATGCATACGGAGTCTGGGTTCTTTCGTAACTCTTGCAACTATTGTTGCTTCAAGATTTTCGCTCTTTGCAAGTGCCATGAATGCCTCGGCATCCTTTGCCTCAACAACAACTGCCATTCTCTCCTGAGATTCGCTTATTGCAAGCTCCGTACCATCAAGACCGTCATATTTTTTGGGAACACTGTTAAGATTGATGTCAAGACCGTCAGCAAGCTCGCCCACAGCCACCGAAACACCGCCCGCACCAAAGTCGTTGCACCGCTTTATCATTCTGCAGGCATCGCCGTTTCTGAAAAGTCTCTGGAGCTTTCTTTCCTCGGGTGCGTTACCCTTCTGAACCTCTGCTCCGCAAGTTTCGAGAGAAGATAGAGTATGCTTCTTTGAAGAGCCTGTTGCTCCACCGCAGCCGTCACGCCCTGTTTTTCCGCCGAGAAGTATTACTATATCTCCGTCGACGGGAACTTCACGGCGAACATTTTCAGCGGGAGTTGCGGCGATAACTGCACCTATCTCCATTCTCTTTGCCGCATATCCCTCGTGATATATCTCGTCGACCATACCCGTTGCAAGACCGATCTGGTTACCGTATGAGGAATAGCCTGCAGCCGCCGTCTGAACGATCTTTCTCTGTGGAAGCTTACCCTTTATAGTCTCGGAAACGGGCTTAAGAGGATCTGCCGCACCCGTAACACGCATTGCGGCATAAACATATGAACGTCCGGAAAGAGGGTCGCGGATAGCACCGCCTATACAGGTCGCCGCACCGCCAAAAGGCTCGATCTCTGTTGGATGGTTGTGTGTTTCGTTCTTAAAAAGGAGCAGCCAAGGCTCTTTTTTGCCGTCGGTTTCTATCTCTATCTTAACCGTGCAGGCATTGATCTCCTCACTCTCGTCAAGCTTATCCAGCTTGCCGTTTTTCTTCAAATATCTTACCGCCAGAGTTGCAATATCCATAAGATTCTGAGGCTTTGTTCTTCCAAGCTCCTCTCTTGTGGCAAGATATCTTTTATATGCCTTCTCCAGCAGCTCATCCTCAAATTTTACGCTGTCGATGGTGGTAAGGAATGTTGTGTGACGGCAGTGATCCGACCAATACGTGTCGATCATCCTGATCTCGGTAATGGTGGGGTCTCTGCTCTCGTTTTTAAAATAACTCTGGCAGAATTTTATATCGTCAATATCCATTGCAAGACCGTATTTCACAATAAAATTGCTAAGTCCGTCCTCATCAAGTACGCAGAAGCCGTCAAGTGTCTCAACGGTCGTGGGAATTTCATAATTCACTTTAAGTGTTTCGGGCTTTTCGAGAGAAGCTTCACGCGCTTCAACGGGGTTGATGACATATTTTTTGATCTCCGCAAGCTCGCCCTCGCTTATATCTCCCTCAAGAACATAAACCTTTGCGGTTCTGATGGTTGGTCTTTCTCCGCAGGAGAGGATCTGAATACACTGAGCTGCGCTGTCTGCTCTCTGGTCGAACTGACCGGGGAGATACTCTGTTGCAAAGACGATTCCGCCCGCAGCATCAAGCTCCTCGGTAGCAATATCGAGCTGTGGCTCTGCAAAAACTGTATTTACAGCCTCGCAAAAAAGCTCCTCGCTTATATTTTCAACATCATAACGGTTCAGAAGACGAACGTTTTTGAGTCCCTTCATTCCAAGAAGGGTGCGAAGCTCGGAGCAGATCGCCTTTGCCTCATTTTGAAGTCCATCTTTCTTTTCAACAAATATTCTGAAAACCATTTGTCTTTAAATCTCCTTTCTCGCCACAAGCGCCCTTGCGCCTATGTCATGACGGTAGAATGAGCCCTCAAAGCTGCATTTTTCCACCTTTTCATAAGCCTCCTTTATAGCATCTTCAAGGGTGTCGGCAGTTGCCGTTACGCCAAGAACTCTTCCTCCGCTTGTAACCATTTTCCCTTCCTTTATATCAGCTCCCGCAATATAAACACTGTCTGCAATATCAGCGGAAATATTAATGGGAAATCCCTTTTTGTACTCTGTAGGATAGCCGTGCGATGCCATTATAACACAGCAAGCAGCACCGGATGAAAATTTGACCTCGATCTCGCCAAGTCTTTCCTCTGTAACAGCCTGCATAACGGTGAGCAGATCTGTCTCAAGAAGAGGAAGCACCACCTGAGTTTCGGGGTCTCCGAAGCGGCAGTTATATTCTATGACCTTGGGGCCCTTTTCGGTAAGCATAAGTCCGAAATAAAGGCATCCCTTAAAGGTCCTTCCCTCTTTATTCATCGCTTGAACGGTGGGAATAAAGATCTGCTCCATGCAGACCCATGCAATAGGGTCTGTATAATAGGGATTGGGGGCGATCGTACCCATTCCCCCTGTATTGAGTCCCGTATCGTTATCTCCCGCTCTCTTATGGTCCATCGAGGACACCATGGGAACGATGCTCTTTCCGTCTGTAAAGGCAAGGACCGAAACCTCAGGGCCTGTTAGAAACTCCTCGATAACAATCTGATCTCCGCTCTTTCCGAATACCTTGTCCTGCATCATCGAGCGTACTGCTTCCTTTGCCTCGGCTCTTGTCTGTGCAATGATAACACCCTTTCCGAGAGCAAGTCCGTCTGCCTTTATAACCGTGGGGATAGAAGCACTGTCAAGATACTTCAGTGCCGCATCCATGTCTGTAAAAACTTCATATTCGGCAGTGGGAATATTATATTTCTTCATAATATTCTTTGAAAAGACCTTACTTCCTTCGATTATAGCCGCATTTGCTCTCGGTCCAAAGCAAGGAATACCTTTTTCCTCAAGAGCGTCAACTGCGCCAAGCACAAGCGGGTCATCGGGAGCAACAATAGCATAGTCGATCTTGTTTTCCAGCGCAAATTTAACGATTCCGTCGATGTCCTTTGCGCCGATGTTCACACAGGTCGCATCTCGTGCTATTCCGCCGTTTCCGGGGAGCGCAAATATCTCGGTAACCGCTTTGTTTTCCTTTATCTTCTTGACGATGGCGTGTTCTCTACCTCCGCCGCCTACAACCATAATTTTCATCTGTAAATCTCCAAAAAATCAGTGGTGGAAAAGTCTCATGCCGGTAAACGCCATCGTCATACCGTACTTATCTGCACAAGCAATAACAACATCGTCACGGATAGATCCACCGGGCTCTGCGATATACTTAACACCGCTTTTCTTTGCTCTCTCGATATTGTCATCGAAGGGAAAGAATGCGTCAGATCCCAGTGCAACATCATCCTTTGTGGCAAGATAAGCCTTTGCTTCCTCATCCGTGAGGGGAGCGGGCTGCTCAGTGAAATATTTCTGCCAGTTTCCGCCTGCGCAAACATCCTCTTCGTTCTTGTTTATATATCCGTCAATAACATTATCTCTCTCGGGTCTTGCAATATCATCCTTGAAGGGGAGATTCAGCACCTTGTCGTGCTGACGGAGGAACCATGTATCAGCCTTACTTCCTGCAAGACGGGTACAATGGATTCTGGACTGCTGACCTGCTCCAACACCGATTGCCTGTCCGTCATATGCATAGCAAACAGAATTGGACTGTGTATATTTAAGCGTGATAAGCGAGATGATAAGATCGCGAACAGCACTCTCGGGGAGTTCCTTATTTGCCGTTACGATATTGGAAAGGAACTCACGAGTGATCTCAAAATTGTTTCTTCCCTGCTCAAACGTGATGCCGAAAACTTGTTTATGCTCGATCTCTGCAGGAACATAATCGGGATCTATTTTGACTATATTGTAATTACCCTTTCTCTTACTCTTAAGGATCTCAAGAGCCTCAGGCTCATAGCCCGGAGCGATAACCCCGTCTGAAACCTCTCTCTGGATGAGCTTTGCGGTAGTTACATCGCAAACGTCGGAAAGCGCAACCCAGTCTCCAAAAGAACACATTCTGTCTGTTCCTCTTGCTCTTGCGTAAGCACAAGCCAGAGGTGACTCGTCGAGGCCTTCAATATCGTCAACAAAGCATGCCTTCTTGAGCTTTTCGGGAAGCGGAATACCAACAGCCGCACTTGTGGGGCTGACGTGCTTAAAGGATGTTACTGCGGGAAGTCCGAGGGCAGCCTTCAGCTCCTTAACCAGCTGCCATGAGTTAAATGCATCAAGGAAATTGATAAAACCGGGTCTGCCGCAGAGGATCTCGATGGGAAGCTCCGCTCCGCCGTCCATAAATATCTTTGCGGGCTTCTGATTGGGGTTACAGCCGTATTTAAGTTCAAATTCTTTCATCTTTCTATTCTCCTTATGCATTTTTATTTACGATTCTTGTTTCGCTCTTTCCGCTTTCGATGTCGATATATCTTACGAAGAGAGAAATCTTGTTATCTTCATTGAGATTTGTCCAGATAAGATCGGTAAGTGCGTCAATATCCATATCGGGAAGAATAAGCGTCTTAGGCTCTCCCTCAAAGGAAGGCAGCGGATCGCCATCGCCGTTATATGTATGGATAAACTTAGCCTTGCCCGCTATGGGATTAGAATAAGCATATGTAAATCTCTCGCAGGAGCTGTCGTCGCCCTCTGCGCTCTTGAGAATGGACATTGCATAGTTAATGTCGCCGTTCTCGCAATGGATGATACCGGAGATACGGGGTGTGAAATTGGGCTTGTCATCCTCAAATTCACGGGTACGCAGAGCCTGCTCAAATGTCATCTGCTTGTCCATAAGCTCGTAAATCGTATCCGTCTGATCTCCGTTCGTTACTATCGTCTTGTTGCCAAGCACACGAACGGGATAATAGATGATAAGATGCGGATCTGCCATCTTGGATTCATCAAACGCCTTCGTACGCATTGCGTCCCCCTCTGCAACGAAAACTCTGTTGCGGCTGTTAACGCTTCTTCCCATGATAAAGTATGCTGTTACTGCCTTTTTCCCGTCTCCACTCTTGCCGATAATGATTCCTCTGCCGTGATAGGCAAGAGAATTAAGTTCTTCCTTTATAGTTGAAATTTTCATTTTCGCTTTTCCTCCTTTTCGTTATTTACACCTCTTCCGTCGCTTCGTGACAGCTAACTGATGAGGTGTAAGCTCACGTTTCTATACTATTATTCAACGCTGCACAGACTTTTTCAAGTGCCTGCGGGAGAATTATCCACTCGCAGTTTTCCATAACATATTTCTGCAGAGTTTCAGGGGTGTCTCCCTCTCTTATCTCAACAGCCTTCTGCATTATTATCTCGCCACCGTCGGGGATCTCATTTACAAAATGCACGGTTGCACCCGTAACCTTAACCCCATAGGAAAGTGCCGCCTCGTGAACGCGAAGTCCGTAAAAGCCCTCTCCGCAGAAAGACGGGATAAGCGAAGGATGAACATTGATTATTTTCTTTGGATACCTGCTCGTAAATCTTTCTGAAAGAATGACCATAAAGCCCGCAAGAACTATAAAATCAATATCATGACCGTCAATAAGTTCCATTATGCGATTTTCAAAATCCTCTTTATCCTTGCAGCCGCTTTTGAGGACCACCGCCGTTTCAATTCCTGCATTTTTTGCTCTTTCGAGAGCATAAGCATCACTTTTGTTGGAAATGACGAGAGAAATCTTGCCGCTTTTAATAATTCCGTTCTTTTCTGCGTCGATCAAGGCCTGAAGATTTGTTCCGCCGCCCGAAACAAGCACGGCGACCCTTGCATATTCCTTAGCCATTTTTCTTCTCCTTTCCTATCATGGAAAGCACCGGAAAAAGCATCCCGCCGATGGCATTTCCGAGAATAACCAGACAGAGATAACCAAAGGCTTCGATAGAAATTATGCTCGATGCAGCAAAATAAAACATATTTGCAATAGAGTGTTCAAATCCGCTGAGGATAAACACGGGAACGCAGAAGAAAATTCCGCTTATGCTCTTATTTTCTCTGTAAATTGCAACCGCAAGATACATAAGTATTCCACAAAAGATCGCTCTGATAAATGTCTGTCCCCATGTCTGCTCAAGTTTTGCCATACAGACGGCGTCTGCAATGCTTCCTATGCTCGGGAGAGCGTATTTTGCCGCAATTCCGCCGCCCACGGTGCCGATTGCATTACCCAACAGACCCAGAAGAAGAACAGAAAAAGCTTCTTTTGAATGATTTTCGGGAATAAATCCAACCTTGCCTGTGAAAAGCGAATAGCCTCTAAAACAAATACAAAGCAGTGCCACTGAGAACATTATCGCCCCCACTGCTTTATTCGTTTCAAAGCATGAAAGAAAAACGCACCCGCCGATGGTTATCATTATCCCTGCAAGAATACCGTCAATTATTCTTTTCAGCATATCGTTATCTTTTCCTCGCTCTTTACTATCTTGCCAATAATATAAGCATCTTCACCGCTTGCTCTGAGAGATTCAAGAGCCGTTTCAACTTGGTCTGCGGGAACGACGATGCTCATACCAACGCCCATATTGAAGGTGTTAAACATATCTCTCTCGCTGATACCGCCTGTTTTTGCGATAAGGTCGAAAATTGGAAGTATCTTTACCGCACTGCGGTCGATAACTGCGCCAAGACCGTCGGGAATACTTCTCGGAATATTCTCATAAAAGCCGCCGCCCGTGATATGGGAGATTCCTTTAACTGTGACTTTCTCAATAAGAGAAAGAACGCTCTTAACATAAATCCTTGTAGGTGTGAGAAGTGTTTCCGCAATGCTCTTGAAGGAAAGTGACTCACAGGGAGCATAAAGCGAATCCGGATTATTGTCGATATCAAACACACGGCGAACAAGTGAAAATCCGTTTGAATGGATGCCGCTTGATGCAAGTGCAATAACAACGTCTCCCTCTGCCATTTTCTTGTTATCAAGTATCTTTTTCTTATCAACAATACCCACAGCAAAGCCGGCGAGGTCATATTCATCCGCAGGCATCATACCAGGATGCTCTGCGGTCTCGCCGCCGATAAGAGCTGCTCCCGACTGAACACAGCCCTCAGCAACGCCGGAAACGATCTCTGCGATCTTTTCGGGGATATTCTTGCCGCAAGCGATGTAGTCAAGGAAGAAAAGCGGTCTTGCACCACAGCAGATAATATCGTTTACGCACATTGCAACGGCATCAACGCCAATGGTATCGTGCTTATCCATAAGAATAGCCATCTTAACCTTTGTTCCGCATCCGTCCGTACCCGAAACGAGAACAGGCTCTTCCATTCCCCCTATCGGGAGTCCGAAACATCCTCCAAAGCCGCCAACGTCGTCAAGACAACCCTCATTTCTTGTTCGTGCAATATGCTTTTTCATAAGCTCAACAGCCTTGTAGCCGGCGGTTATATCAACACCTGCCGCCGCATAACTCTCGGAATATGATTTATTACTCATCTCTGTTTAATCCTTTCAAAAAGTTCATTCCTTGCCGTTCCAGCAATAGGTGCAAAGCTTGCACCTGTCAATACCTATCGCCTTGATTATTCCCTCAAGGGATTGGTATTCGAGAGAAGCAAAATTGAATTTTTCGCAAATGGCCTTGCGTAGCTTCTTTCCGCGCTCGGTACCTCCATCGCTGTATTCTTCAATATATTTGATGCCTTCCTCGCCCTCAATCTCGTCTATAACCCTTCTTGCGATAAGCTCCATTTCACTTCTTGACGACGAGAAATTAAGATATTTACATCCGTACATGATAGGGGGACAAGCAGAGCGCATATGAACGTTCCTTGCGCCGTTGTCATAAAGGAAATCGACGGTTTCCTTTATCTGAGTACCTCTGACAATGGAATCATCCACAAAGAGCAGATTCTTGTCCTTAATCAGTTCGTGAACGGGTATCTGCTTCATTTTTGCCACCCTGTTTCTGTCCTTCTGATTTGCGGGCATAAAACTTCTGGGCCATGTGGGAGTATATTTTATAAAGGGACGGGCAAAGGGTACTCCGCTCTTATTTGAATATCCGATTGCATGAGGCGTTCCCGAATCCGGAACGCCACAGGCATAGTCGATATCCTGTGCAAGTCCTCTTTCCCTGTCCGTCTCTGCCATTATCTCGCCATTGCGATATCTCATGGTCTCAACGTTCACCCCCTCGTAATTCGAGGTGGAATAGCCGTAATACGACCAAAGAAAGGCGCATATCTTCATCTTCTCGCCCGGCTCTGCAAGTCTTTCGATTCCCTCAGCGGAAAATTCAACTATCTCGCCGGGACCCAGCTCTCTTTCGTCCTCATAATCCAGCTTTTTATAAGCAAAAGATTCAAAGGTGACGCAATAACCATCCTCGTTTTTGCCTATCAAAACAGGTGTTCTGCCCATCCTGTCTCTTGCTGCGATTATATTTCCGCCATTTTTGAGAATGATGATGGAAGCCGAGCCCTCGATAACGCTCTGGGCAAATTTGATTCCCTCTCTAAAGCTGTCCTTAAGACCGATAAGTGCCGCAATAAGCTCCGTCGAGTTGACCTTGCCCCCCGTCATCGCATTAAACTGACCGTGCGTATGGTCAAAATATTCCAGAAGAAGCTCGTCGGAATTTTTAACGGCACCAACTATGCAAATGGCGAATGTTCCGAGCTTTGAGCGGATAAGCAAGGGCTGGGGATCGCCATCGCTGATACAGCCGATGGCACTGTTTCCGCTCATCTCGTCGAAAATATTTTCAAATTTAGTTCTGAAAGGCGAGTTTTGTATATTGTGAATAGATCTTTGCAGTCCGTCGGTCTCGTTATAAGCCGCGATCCCTGCTCTGCGTGTTCCCAGATGGGAATGGTAGTCAGTCCCGAAGAACACGTCCATCATTGCGTCACGCTTCAGTGCCGCACCGAAAAATCCACCCATGTGTATCTCCTTATATCATGATATCAAGCAAATATTAAGCGAAGAAAAGCTCTGAAAGAGTCATGGGATCAATATACTGTCCGTCCTTATAAACGCGCATATTTCCCGATGCGATCTCGTCTATAAGCATGACCTTGCCGTTTGCATCATAGCCAAATTCAAACTTGATATCATAGAGAACGAGTCCCTTTTCCTTAAGATCATCGGCAACTATCTGCGTTATCTTCTGAGTCATGAGCTTGATATCGTCATACTGCTCCGCTGTCATAACGCCAAGGTCAACAAGACCATCCTTTGTTACGAGCGGATCGCCCTTTTCGTCGTTTTTGAAGGTTGTCTCGACATATGCAGGAAGGTCGTCACCCTCATTGCAATAGTCGCTGTAACGACGGTAGAATGAACCAACAGCCTTATGACGGCAGATAACTTCAAGTCCTTTACCAAAGGGCTTTGCGGGAAGGACTTCCATTGTTGTGTCTGCAAGATTTGCGCTTATATAATGAGTCTTGATTCCTGCTGCATTTACCTTTTCAAAGAAATAGATGGACATACGGAGGTTAACGTCTCCCACGCCGTCGATCGTAAGACCTACAGAATTTTCACCGGGGTCGAAAACTCCATCCTTGCCTGTGCAGTCATCCTTGAATTTGAGAAGATAGTTACCATTGTCAAGTGCGAAAACATCCTTTGTTTTTCCTGTGTAAACGAGTTTCATTTTCATTCTCCTTATGCAATTAAAATTTTACTTATTAAATTCCGCTTCAACTGCAGCATTCTTTTCCAGAACCTTTTTAGCGTCCGACAACCTTCTTGCATCGAGCTTTGCAGATAGATCATCATCGCCGACAGACAGCATCTGAGCCGCAAGCAAAGCGGCATTGGTGCCTCCGTCAATGGCAACAGTAGCTACGGGTATGCCGGTGGGCATCTGTACTGTTGAGAGAAGGGCATCAATGCCGTCAAGATTTGTAGATTTGCAGGGTATTCCTATAACGGGGAGCGTTGTGTTTGCAGCAACTGCGCCCGCAAGATGAGCCGCCATTCCGGCAGCAGCTATCATAACACCAAAGCCGTTCTTTTTCGCATTGCGTGCAAAATCGCCTGCTTCCGCAGGAGTTCTGTGCGCCGAATAAACGTGTACCTCAAAGGGTATACCGAGGGCGGTGAGCGTGTCTGTGCATTTTCTGATAATGGGGAGATCGCTGTCACTTCCCATAACGATTCCAACTTTTTTCATAGTTACCTCCATAAAAAATATAAGGGTGCACTTATTCCGATCTAAAAGGAATCAAGTGCGCCCAGACGGTCGGCATCATTTAAGATTTCTGTTCCACTATGGTTCTCTCCCATAATTATCCGTCAGTCGCAGAAATCCGTTTTTTCGTCCCTTTAATGATACCATATTTCGACTTTTTTGTCAAGCGAATTATTCAATTTTTATCACTTTCGTTCTTTTGCACACATACCGCCCCATATTGAGGGGCGGTATGTACAAAAATCACTTATTTAATATATGTTCGATAAGGGAAATGAAGTCGGATAAAAGATATACTCCCTTTATCGAATATTCGTTAATATTTCCATATTCCCTGCCTGTTTTTTCTCTCCAAAAAGATATTTTTTCATTCATTTTTTCAAGTACTTGAGGCACAAAAAGTGAGTAATCGTCAAAATCATACTCGGGTATAAAATGATCCACCTCGTCTTTTATACGAGAAACGCCTCCTCCAACAGCATATTCGACGCCATCAATCGCAACAATGTCATATTCATGCAATGCACAATATATATGATATTCGTCACTTTCCTCGAATTTTTCAAGAAATACTATTTTCTCGTCTCCGTAAAAAGGAAGCTCAACACCAAATTCGCCCCCCTCACAATAGGCATACCAACTCACATATATATTGCCGGCAGTAATGCCCTTCAAGCTTTCAAGCACTTTGATCTCAAAAACAGTCGAACCAAAGCCGTCAGAATATCGGTTTTCCCTAATGAAATTACCGATCTTCACCCTCACCACATCATGCGAAAGACTGCAAGCGGAGAAAAAAGTATTATCCGTATAAAAACTGTGGGCTATCACACCGCTTCTTTCGTCAGGCTCTACCCAAGGCGGAAGAATGATGCCGTCATCGAGAGTCAAGGGCTTTGGAGTGTCATCTATAATTTCCGAGTGTTGTGCTGTTTCGACGTTTTTTTCGCTCCCCGTTGCGGATTTATTACCGCCCTCGTGACAGCCGAAAAAGCAAAGCATTATGAAAACACAAAACAGGATAATTAGAGATTTTTTTATCATTCAATCACCCCCGAAATCAATTATAGCATGCTGATTTTGGTTTGTCAACAAAAATTCAGATGACGAGGACTCTTAGCTTTTTCTAAGGAGGGAAATAAGGGGGGCTTTCAGGGGTATTGTGGTTGGTTTATTGTTTGAGGAGGTTTGTTAATTATTATGCGCTCATGGTGCGAGGCACTTAGGTTTTTCTGAGGGGGAACAAGGGAGTTGTGCTTGGGAGGTATTGGGGTTGGTTTATTGTTTGAGGAGGTTTGTTAATTATTATGCGCTCATGCCGCGCGGCACTTACTTTTTCCCGCGAAAAAGTAAGCAAAGCGCTCCCAAGGGGACTCCCCCCTTGGGTATCCCCCATCTGTACCAACGCAGCCAAAAAACCTTGGT